>NZ_JBEYYW010000041.1:0-58672 GCF_040645695.1 Streptomyces sp. NPDC046712
CTCGGCGAGTGCGAGCAGATGCGTGCGCTCGGCGACGAAGCGCTCGGCGTCGGCCCGTCCGAGGAGCCCGCGGCGCAGCGCCTCGGGGGCCGGCTGGCGCCCCTGGTATCCGCCACCGGAGACCATCACCCTGGCCCGGGTCGCCGGCCAGGCCTTGAACGCGTTCTGCTTGATCCGCGCCGACAGCAGCCGGTCGACCGCGCGGCTCACGGGTGTGCCCGGCAACGGCAGGTTCGTCCAACCGCCACGACCACCAACCCGGCGAACCTATGCGGTCAGAGCACTAGGGCCTGTCCGGCCCTGACCCGCCGGACTGCCCCTGGTCGAGCCCCAGCGAGCGCTTCAGGAAGTCCACCTGGAGCAGGAGCAGGTTCTCCGCCACCTGTTCCTGAGGCGTCATATGGGTCACGCCCGTCAGCGGCAGGACCTCATGGGGTCGGCCCGCCGCGAGCAGCGCCGAGGACAGCCGCAGCGTATGGGCCATCACCACATTGTCGTCGGCCAGCCCATGGATGATCATCATCGGTCGTGCCGGGTTCTCCGGTGCCGACAGACCGTCGTCGGTGACCAGCGAGTTCGCCGCGTACACCTCCGGGCTGTCCTGCGGCGTCCCCAGATACCGCTCCGTGTAGTGGGTGTCGTAGAGCCGCATGTCGGACAGGGGCGCCCCCGCGATCGCGGCATGGAACACATCGGGCCGCCGCAGCACCCCGAGCGCCGCGAGATAACCGCCGTAGGACCAGCCCCGGATCGCCACCCGCCCCAGATCCAGCGGGAAGTCCTTCGCCAGCGCCCGCAGCGCCTCGACCTGGTCGTCGAGCGTGGGCGTCAGGTCGTTCGCGATCGCCTTCTCCCAGGCGGGAGACCGGCCCGGAGCACCCCGCCCGTCCGCCACGATCACGGCGAAGCCCTGGTCCGCGAACCACTGGGACGTCAGATGCGGATTGTGGGCGGCGAGCACCCGCTGGCCGTGCGGGCCCCCGTACGGATCCATGAGCACGGGCAGTAGTCCGTCACCTTCCCGGTACCCCGAGGGGAGCAGGACGGCGCACGGAATCCGCCGTGCGCCCCCCTCCAGCAGACGCACCCCCGCCGACAGCACCGGAGTCTCCGCGTGCGAGGCGATCACCGCCACCTCGGCGCCGTCACGCAGCACCCGCGCCACGCTCCCCGGCGTGTCCGGCCGGGCGGATACCAGCACCGTCACCGCGCCGCCGCGCACCGCCGAGTGAATTCCGGCCCCCTCCGAGACCCGCTCCACACCCAGCTCATTGACCCGGTAGACATGGATCTCCCCGGTCTCCGGCTCCGCCGCCTCCTCGCCGGCCGACGCCGAGACCAGGACGTCGTTCTCCCCGATGTCCAGGACGTTCCGAAGATGGAGCTGCGCCCCGGTCAACGCCCGGTCCCCGACCGCGAGCACCCGCGCCCCGCCCTCGTCGGCGATCCGGACGAGACGCCCGTCCGGGGCCCAGGCCGGCACCCCCGGCAGCAGCTCCAGCCACACCGGGTCCTCGTCCACATGCACCGTCCGGGTCGCCCCGGTCTCCGCGTCCACCGCCAGATGGAGCTGCGTGCGCTGGTCACGGGCCTGTACGAGGATCAGCGGGGCCCCACCCGAGGACCAGTGCACCCGGGCCAGATAGGGGTACCGGTCCCGGTCCCACTCGACCTCCGTACGCTCCCCGGCCAGATCCACCACGTACAGCCGCACCTCCGCGTTCGGTGTCCCCGCCGCCGGATACGGCACCACCCGCGGCTCCCGGTCCGGATGCGCCGGGTCCGCGATCCACCAGCGCCGCACCGACCGGTCGTCCGCCCGCGCCACGAGCAGCCGGTCCGACTCCGGCGACCACCAGAAGCCCCGCGAGCGCCCCATCTCCTCGGCCGCCACGAACTCCGCCAGACCGTAGGTCGTCTGCGCGTCCTCCGGCTCCGCCAGCGCCCGGTCGCCCTCCCCGTCCGCACCCGCCACCCGCAGCGCGCCACGCGTCACATAGGCGATGTGCCGGCCGTCCGGCGAAGGCCGCGGATCGATCACCGGGCCGGGAACCCGCAGTTCCCGCGCCGTCCCCGCCCTCAGCTCCGCCGCGAACAGCCGCCCCGACAGCGCGAACGCCGCCAACTCCACGGCCCCGTCCACCGCGTAGGCCACGATCCCGCCGGAGCCCTCACGGCTCCGCTCCCGCCGGTCGCGCTCCTCGGCCGACAACTCCTCGGCCGCGCCCCCGAGCAGCGCCTCCGGATCCGCCGCGACCCGCTCCCGCGTCTCGCCCGCCGGACCGTCCAGGTCCAGCACCCACAGCGCGTGCGAGCGGTCCGTACCGGACGACGAGCGTACGAACACCACCCGCTGACCGTCCGGTGACACCGTGAACGCACGCGGAACGCCCAGGGTGAAGCGCTGCGTCCGGGCGTACTGACGAGGGAACGAGAGCGGGAACGACCGCTGTTGCCTGGAGGTCATGCGACCGAACCTAGCGCTGTGCGCCCCCCTATGCCCCCGTACACCATCAATGCGAAGCCACACATAGTTATGATCCGTAGCGCTGGGTGGGTAGGGGACAGCTGGCACATGCTCGCCGACCTGACCGTCCGAATATCCGACCGAAGAAGTGTGGAGGTGAACCGCCGTGGCACTCTCGATTTCGGCGGTGGTGCTGCTGGCGATCGTCGTCTTCCTGCTGATCCGGAAATCCGGGCTGAAGGCTGGACATGCGGCGGTCTGCGCGCTCCTGGGGTTCTACCTGGCGAGCTCGTCCATCGCCCCGTCCATCAGCACGCTCACCACGAACGTGGCGGGCATGATCGGCGGCCTCAAGTTCTGACCTGCTGTTTCACGGTCTGCTTCCGGCCTGCCGTTCCGATCCGGGCCCTGCCTCGTAGGGTGGGGCCATGACGGTTCTCCCAGCCCGTCGTCTGCTCCTGGTGCACGCGCACCCCGACGACGAGTCGATCAACAACGGCGCCACCATGGCCAGGTACGCGGCCGAGGGTGCCCAGGTCACGCTCGTGACCTGCACGCTCGGCGAGGAGGGCGAGGTCATCCCGCCCGAGCTCGCCCACCTGGCACCCGACCGGGAGGACCGGCTCGGGACCCACCGCGTCGGCGAACTCGCCGCCGCGATGAAGGAACTGGGCGTCACCGACCACCGCTTCCTCGGCGGCCCCGGCCGCTTCCGCGACTCCGGAATGATGGGCGTCGAGCAGAACCGGCGCGAGAACGCCTTCTGGAACACGGACGTCGACACCGCGGCCCCGTACCTCGTCGAGATCATCCGCGAGACCCGCCCGCAGGTCCTGGTCACCTACGACCCCGACGGCGGCTACGGCCACCCCGACCACATCCAGGCCCACCGCGTCGCCATGCGCGCCGCCGAGCTGGCGGCGGACGCCTCGTACCGCCCCGACCTCGGCTCCGCGCACTCCCTCGCGAAGATCTACTGGAACCGGGTCCCGCGCCAGGTCGCCGAGGCCGCTTTCGCCCTGCTGCGCGCCGCAGGCACCGAATTCCCCGGCATCGCCGAGATCGACGACGTCCCCGGAGTCGTCGACGACTCCCTGATCACCGCCGAGATCGACGGCGGTGCGGGCGGTACGGGCGGCGCGGACTGGGCGGCGCGCAAGACCGCCGCGATGCGGGCGCATGTCACCCAAATCGCCGTGGACGGGCCCTTCTTCGCCCTCTCGAACGACCTCGGCCAGCCGATCTTCACCACGGAGTACTACCAATTGGTCAGCGGCACGCCGGGCGCGCCGGCGGGCGTGCGCGAGGACGACCTGTTCGCCGGTGTGGTGACGCCGTGAGTATCCGCGTGGTCTGGTACGTACTCCTCCTCGTCCTCGGGGCACTCGTCGGAGCGGCGGGCTCACTCGCCCAAAGCTCCTGGGTCCCCGGCGGATTGATCCTCGCGCTGCTCGCCACCGCGGGCGTCTTCTACGGAGGGCTGCGGGCCACCGACACCCAACTCGGCCTCGTGGCCCCCGCGGCGGGCTGGCTCGCCGCGATCGTGCTGCTCAGCCTCGGACGGCCGGAAGGCGACGGGGTCTTCGGCGGCGGGATCGCGGAGATGATCTATCTTCTCGGTGGCATGGCCGTCGCTGTGATGTGCGCCACCATGTCGCGGCTCTGGCGACCGGCCCCGTGAACAGGCCGACTTGAGCGGAGCTTCTGTGAAGGGCTGCCCGGACTTCGGCCGGAATGCCCCGTGCTGGATCCCCGGCCGTCGGGTGCCTGTCGGCGACGGCCAGTATGGTGGTGCGCGCCGCCGAGCCGCCCGGGAACACGAGCACCAGCAAGAGCGGGCGGTGGAGCCAACCGGGAGAACCTGCTTTGAGTCGTGAAACTGGTCGAGAGACTGACAGTTCGTCCTCCGGCGCCCAGGGGCGCGGTGGAGCCGCGTACCCGTCGGGTACACCGCCGTACGGATCCCGCCAGTATCCGTCGCTCCACCCCACGCAGGACGGGTCCGACGAGATGTCCGGCGCCGCTGCCGCGCCCGCTCCTGCGCAGCCGGAGGAGCCGAAGACCGAGACCACGCTGACCACCCGGATCCGGATCAACATTCCGGGTTCGCGGCCCATCCCGCCCGTGGTGGTCCGCAAGCCGGTCGCCGAGGCCGAGGCCAAGACATCGGAGCGTGAGCCGGCCGCAGAGGCGGCTCCGGCACCCGCGCCCGCCCCCGCCCCTGCCCCGGAGCCCGAGGCTCCGGCCGCGGCGGAGCCGGGGTCCAAGGCGGAGGACAAGCCCACCAGCGACTGGTTCGCCCCGCGCAAGCCGGCCGCTCCCGCGGCTTCGTCGGCCCCTGCTCCGGCCGCGCCGTCCGCTCCCACCGCGCCGTCCGGACCCTCCAGGCCGTCGGCGCCCTCGGGTCCGTCGGGTCCCTCGGGCAGGGGTGCCGGTGGCGCCCCAGGCGCCGGTCCGCGCCCTGGTGGTTCCGGCGCACCCGGCCGTACGCCTGTGCCGGGCGTGCGGCCCCCGGCCACGGGCGGCCCGGCCCGCGGTTCCGGCTTCGCCGGTCCCGCCACCGGCGGCATCCCCACGGTCGGCGGTGCCTCGATCGCGGCGACCCCCGCGTCCGGCACGCCGATGTTCCTCACGACGCCGCCGCAGGACGAGGCCGCGTACGGCCCCGACGGCGCCCCGTACTCCCCGGGCGGTCCCGGCGCTCCCAAGGCGCCCAGCGGCCCGACCACCGGCCCCGTCACCGGCAGCAGCACGGTGGGTGGCCCGGTGGGCGGCGGTTCGATGGGTGGCGGCCCCTTCGGGGGATCGCCGCGCATGTCGGACGACACCGCCGTCCTGACCCCGCAGAGCCCCGGCCCGATCACCCCGCCCGGCGCGGGCCCCGGCGGCGGCCACGTCTCCGGGGACACGCTCACCAGCGGCATCCCCGTCGTGCCCTCCGGCCCCGCGGGCCCTTCGGGTCCGGACCTCACGCCCCGCCTCCCGGATCGTGGCTTCTCGGCCCCCGAGGTCGTCGGCGGCGCCCCGGCGCCCGCCGCCCCCAGGACCGCGACGCCCGCCGCCTCCTCCGCCCCGGCGAAGAAGGGCCGCTCCAAGCTCGTCCTCGTCGGTGTCGGCGTCTTCGGCCTCATCGGCGTCGCCTACGGCGCCGGCCTGCTCCTCAACCACTCCGACGTCCCCAAGGGCACGACCGTCCTCGGTGTCGACATCGGCGGCGGTACGAAGGAGGAGGGGGTCAACAAGCTGGAGGCCGCCCTCGGCAAGCGCGCCCACGCCCCCCTCAAGCTCAACATCGGCGGGAAGACGGTCGAGCTGTCCCCGGACAAGGCCGGTCTCTCCCTCGACAGCCAGGAGACCGTCCGCGCGGCCGCGGGCAGCGACTACAACCCCGTGTCCGTGATCGGCTCCCTCTTCGGTGGCGAGCGCGTCGCCGAGCCGAAGCTCCCGGTCGACGAGGAGAAGCTGGCCGTCGCCCTCACCGACGTCTCCGGCGCGTCCGGCTCGGCGACCGAGGGCACGATCCGGTTCTCCCCGAACAAGGCCACCGCCGTGCCGGGCAAGCCGGGCAAGGGTCTCGACGTCGGCCGTTCGATGATCTTCGTCAAGGACGCGTTCCGCGCCCAGGTCCAGACGGGGCGGTCGAAGGCCGTCGAGCTGCCCGTCGTCACCCGCGAGCCCACGATCACCCAGGCCGAGCTGGACCGGGCGATGAAGGAGTTCGCCGAGCCCGCCATGTCCGGCCTGATCACGATCAAGGCGGGCTCGAAGGAGATCAAGTTCGGCCCGGCGAAGTCGCTGCCGCAGATCCTCTCCATGAAGCCCGTCAACGGCCGCCTGGTGGAGGTCTACGACAAGAAGGCGATCGAGACGCTCCTCGACGGCGTCTTCGACGGCATCATGATCACCAAGGGCGACGGCAAGAAGCACCAGGTCTCCGCCGACGACGTCGCCTTCGTGATGCGCGACGCCCTGATGGGCAAGACCCCGGCCGAGCGGACGAAGGTCATCGACCTGAGTGGCCAGGGCTGACGCCTCGTACGAGAGAGGGAGCCCCACCCGGCGGTGCCGGGTGGGGCTCCTTGTCTTTGGCCTTCGGTTGCGACCGTGACGCCGGCGTGCGCGGCTTGTGAAGATGCGGCAGGTTCGTCAAATCCTTAGAAGGGACTGAGTGGGCCGAGGCCCCCGCGACTACGATCACAGGGGCCCCTGTGTCGCGGAACTTGCTGGGGCAAACGCGGGAAGTCCTGTCATATGGGGGTAAGGGTGACGACGTTCGACGAGGAGTGGGCCACCGTGCGGTCCGTCGCGGTGGAGCAGCAGGAGACGCGTATGCGGCTCAACCAGCTCCCGGCCGATGGCGGCGGCGGGTCCGGCAAGAAGCTGCACGTCGACTCCGCGGAGCTCCGTGGCAGGGCGGGCAAGGCGGACACCGTCCGCACGGACTTCGTGAAGGCGGACAACGCCGCGAGCAAGGAGACGGGCGAGGTCGGGGCCGGCCTGAAGGGCTTCCGCTCCGCCCCCGCCTTCAAGACCTTCTCCACGCGCTGGGACGCGCAGATGAAGTACGTGGAGGGGCTGCTGGCGAACGCCGTGGCGGGCGGGCTCCGGGAATCCGCCGCCGAGTTCGACGCCCGCGAGCGGGCCGAGAAGGAACGGCACAGCAGGGGCGACAAGTCCGGCGGCTCCGACCGCAATCTGGCCTGAGCGACCGAGGGGACACCGGAACCATGCTCGACTACAAGACGCTCCTCGACGCCGACCTCGCGCCGCTCTCCGAAGCGGTCGCCAAGTGGGCGAAGCTCCCGGAGGAGTTCGGCAAGGCCGCCACGCTGTACGGCAACACGGTGGAGAAGGGGCTCGCCGAGTCCGACTGGAAGGGCGAGGCGGCGGATGCGGCGCTCGACAACGTCGCCCTGGTCGGCAAGCAGATCCGCGCGGCCCAGGACGAGGCGGGCGACGTGCACCGCCTGCTGAGCGACGCCCACCACGTCTTCTCCGAGGCCCAGAAGAAGCTGAAGACGATCAGGAGCGACATCGAGAAGGACAAGTACCTCTCGATCAAGCCCGACGGCGAGGTCTGGTTCGACCCGCCGGAGGACACGCCGAGCGAGCATCTCGCCTCCCTGAACAAGGGCTACCAGGAGACGATCCAGGCGTACCGGACCAGCATCCGCAACCAGGTCACGGCGGCCGAGGAGGCCGACGGCATCCTGTACTGGGCGCTGAGCCAGGACTACAACGGTCACAACAAGGGCTTCGACTCGAACACGTACGACAGCCTCAAGGGTGCGAAGGCGGGCAAGGAGCAGGCCGACAAGGACCGCGACGCCCTCACCGAGCTGGCCAACGTGAAGCGTCCGTACACCCTGGACGAGATCAAGCGGATCAACAGCCTCCTCTCGAAGCACGAGGGAGACCCGTACTTCGCCGAGCAGTTCGCCACCGGTCTGGGACCGAAGAAGACCGTCGAGTTCTGGACGAGGATCGCCGACCGTACGCAGTACGGGGACGAGATGACCAAGGAGTCGGCGAAGATCCAGAAGAGCCTCGGCTACACCCTGGCCACCGCCTCGCACTCGACCAGCCCCGCGATGGAGAGCTGGAAGAAGGAGATGATCGAGCTCGGCGGCAAGCGGGTCGACATGGTCGACATGAACATGGGGACGATGACCAAGGGCCCGTACGGCTACCAGGTCATGAGCAGCCTCATGCGCTACGGCGACTACGAGAAGGACTTCCTCCACGACTACGGCAAGAGCCTGATCGCCTTCGAGAAGTCCCACAAGGGCACGGACCCGAAGGAGCTCTGGCAGCCGGACGGCTACGAGACGTACCTGAACTTCGGTGCGGGGACGGACCACGGCCTGGACCCGATGGCGGGGTACATGGAGGCGCTCGGGCACAACCCGGACGCGGCGAAGGAGTTCTTCAGCTCCAAGGACTGGGACTCCTCGGACAAGGAGCTCAAGGCGATGGACCCGGAGCTCAAGTACCTGCTCGAGGACCGCAAGTGGCCCGACATGCCCAACAACACGAAGGGCAGCGAGGACTTCGACGAGCTCGGCCACGCCATCGAGGCGGCGACCCTGGGCGTCCCGTACGACCAGCCGGAACTGGGGCTGCGGCGCGACGACACGACGGCGAACGTCACCGAACAGGTCATGAAGTACGTGGGAGACCACCCCAAGTACCTCGACGACCACAAGGGCATGGGCGACAGCCTGGCCAAGATGGGCGCGGGCTACATCGACGACCTCAACTGGGCGTCGTCGAACTTCGGCAACGCCTACACGGGGCAGGACCTGCGGGATGCCGCCTTCGGCCACAAGGGGCCCGGCCACATCGATCTGCTGGACACCACGGCGGCCTCGTTCCTCGCCGTGGCCGGCGGGGACGAGGACGGCTACAAGATCCTCTCCATGGCGCAGCAGGAGTACACGGCCAGCGGCCTGCGGGCGCACCCCGAGCCGAACGGCGAGGTCGCCCAGATCATCGAGACCGGCGCCAAGATGCAGGGCATGCTCGACCAGGCGCGGGCGAACGACATCCACGCGCACTACGGCGAGGCCACGAAGGAGGCGGAGCGGAAGCTCGCCGAGGCCGCCGAGTGGAAGAAGTTCGGCGTCGGTGCCGCCGTGGCGGTGGGCGTCGGAGCCGTGGCGCTGCCCTTCGCGGGCGCGGCGGCCGGTGGCGCCGCAGTGGCCGCGTTCGCCGTGCCGCAGGTGGCGGGTGCGGTCGCGGGCGCCGGTATGACGCAGTTCGGCATCGACATCAACCGGGAGCTGGAGAAGAACGGTCCGGACTTCTCGGAGAAGGAGCACATGGACCTGAAGACCTTCACGACGCTGGGCGGTGCCCGGGCGGTCACGCCGATGGACGCGTACATCGCGGCCAACAAGCTCGACGGCACGGAGTGGGCGCAGAAGATGCACAGCGGCGTGGAGGGCAAGTACAACGACGGCGCGGACGCGATCACCCGCGTCACCCCGAAGGGATGACGATGAGGGGTCGGGCGTGGCGGGCCGTGGGCGGCCTGGCGCTGGCGATGACGCTCGTGGCGTGCGGGGGCGGCGACAAGAAGGACTCCGCCGAGGGGACGGTGCCGGCGACGGAGGTGTGCGGCGGTCTCTCGCCGACGGCTGCGCGGGCGCTGGAGCAGATCGCGGAGACGAAGCGGTTCACGTACCGCTCGTACGGGATCGCGGACACGCTGAAGGACCTGCTGCACGACCCCGACCTCGACGGCGGCGGGGAGAAGACCGACTGCGTGATCCATCCGGACGTGGCCGACCCCGATGAGAGCCCGTCGGAGATGACGGTGCTGTTCGAGGAGATCGAGAAGCTCCCGGCGGCGCAGCCCCCGGGGGTCGCGGTGCTGAGCCTTCCGGTCGGCCTGCGCGCGGAAGGCGCGGACGAGGGCGCCGACCTGTGGTTCGCGTGCGAGGTGAAGGGGGTCGGGAAGCCCATCGTCCACGCCGAGTTGGTCTACGGCCCGCGCCCGCACGAGGGAAGCGTCAAGGAGGCGAACATCCGTGTCCTCCAGGACCTCTCGCGCCGCCTCGCCCTCGCCATGGGCTGCCCCGACGCCGGAGGCATCCCGACATGACCGGCGTCGTCGTCCTGCTGTTCGCCCTCGCGGCCCTCATGGGCGTGCTCGGCCTCGTCGGTCCGCGCCGCCTCCGCCGCCGCCTCACGGACCGGTCGGGGGAACCCTCGGGCGCCGTCTTCGCGATCGGTCGTGTCGCGGCGTTCGTCATCGCCGGCCTGTTCGCGTTCCTGGGAAGCCGGGCCATGGGCGTCGCCGACGAGACGTCCTGGAACGCCGACGAGGTGCGCTCGGTCGCCGCGGAGGCAGCGTCCACCCTGGGCAAGGGGACGTCCTGGGACGGCGAGATGGGGCGGTTGGAGGTCGACGAGGCCGTGCGCGACGCGGCGGACGGCATCGGCCCCTTCTGGGAACTGGAGGTGAAGGCCTCGGGGGACGACCGCTTCCAACTGGCCACCGTCGAGGACGAGTACCCGTTCTGCCTCGTCGTGACGACCGGCCGCGCGGCCACCGTCGAACCTGGCGAGTGCTGAGGCGGGCGGTCGATCGCTCGGGCCGGGTCCGGGTCTTCCCAGGCCCCGGCCGGTGGGACGGTCGGGCGGTCAGTCGGTCAGCGCCGCGAGCTCCGCGTCGGCGCGCTCGGCGACCAGGGCGAGGACGCGGCCGGCGGCGGCCAGGTCCTCGGTGGGGATCCCGCCCCAGATACGGGCGGTGATCGGGGCGGTCTCCGCGCCGACCGCGGCGATCAGCTCGCGCCCCGCGTCCGTGGGGTGAAGGTGCCCGCCGTCCGCGACGAGCAGCCGCTTGGCCAGCAGTTCGTCGAGAGTGGCGCGGATGTCGGCCGGGTCCGCCTTGAGGGAGTCCTGGACCTGGTCGACGAGCTCGTCCGGCGTCCGCGGGGCGTCGGCGGTGACGGCGGCCCGCAGGGCGACCTGCGCCTGGAACGTCATGCCGTGCCCGGCCAGGACACGCTCCAGGACGCCGCGGGCGGCGTAGTGGGCCAGGCCCAGGGCCCGGGGGTTGGCGAGGGGTGCGGTGGTGGATGCGGTGGTGGTCATGGTGGTGTCCCCTGACTGCTCTCGTCGTTCGGTACGGATGGAGCGAGAGGTGCGTCGAGCAGGGTCGTCAGCTCGTCGGTGAACGCGCGCGTCCGCGGGGCGTCGAGGCCGTCGAGCGGCTCCAGCAACTGCTGAAGCAGCTCCTGGACCACCCTGATGGCCTGGCGCGTGACGGCCGTGCCCTGCTCGGTGAGCGCGAGCTGTACGGCGCGCGGGTCGCGGGGATCGCGGGTGCGCTCGATCAGCCCGGCCGCCTCCAGGGCGCGCGCCAGCTTCGAGACGTACAGCGCCTCCAGGCCGGTGTGGTCGGCGAGTCGGCGCTGACTGGGCCGCTCACCGGTGCGTTGCATGCCGTGCAGCGACGCGACCAGCACGTACTGCGCGTGGGTGAGGCCCAGCGGAGCCACCGCGCGATCGACCGCGACGCGCCACTTGTTGGCGAGCCGCCACACCAGGAAGCCGGGAGTGGGACCCGGTGAACCCTTGCTCATGGCGAATAGAGTACATGGCTACTATGTCCATGGCTACTATTTTCCGATGTCACCAATTCCCGCCGTACCGCTGCCGCTTCACCCGCAGCCAGTCCTGGATCTCCCTGGTCTCGCGGGCCGAGGCCGGGCGCAGGTCGTCGGCGCGGATCGTGGCGACGAAGTGCACGAACCGCACCCGCCGGTGGACTCCGTCCACGCCGATGACCTTGCCGGGGCCGTAGACGTCGGTGCCGGTGTGGGCGACGAAGGTGCCCGGGCCGTAGGGGGTATGCATCGTGAGCCTTCCGCTCTGCGTGTTGGTTCCGGTCACACAGTGGCGTGGATCACGTTACGCTCCGTAGTGGGCACCTTGTGACAACGCGACCCGCACGTCGGGCACGTCGAGGCCCCCACCTGAACGACGTCGGCCCCGCACCCTGCCTGGCGGACAGGGGGCGGGGCCGAACGGTGTCGGGCCGGCGGCCTACTGGCCGGCCGTCCGGCGTCGCTTCCACCAGACGAGTCCGCCGCCGAGCGCGGCGAGGGCCGCGGCGATGCCGGCGATCAGACCGATGGGGGTGTCGGAGCCGGTGTCGGCGAGGTCACCGCCCGGGTCCTTCGGCGGGTTCTGACCGCCGCTGCCACCGCCGCTGGGCGGGGTGGACGGGTCGGGACCCGGGGTGGTCGGCTTGTCGGTGGGCTTGTCCGTCGGCGTGGGCGTCGGTGTCGGGGTGGGAGTCGGGCCGGGGTTGCCGCCGCCTCCGGTCTGGGTGTCCGCGCCCAGGTACAGGTCCTCGGTGTCCCGGTAGGAGGCGTCGTCGGACTGCAGGGAGTTACGGGTGGTGTTGTCCAGGTCCCGGTTCTCCACATCGAAGCGGACCTTGGTGATGTTCCGCTTCGGCGACTTGGAGAAGTCGACACCGCCGACGCCCTGGTTGAAGACCTTGCCGCCGTACTCCAGCTTGAACCACTCGACGCCCTCACGGGCGGACTTCATGTACCGGTCGTACGTGCCCTGCTTGGTCCACTTGTCGTTCGGGGCGCGCAGCGGCCAGGCCGAGACGTCGTTGGAGTCGATGATCGGCCGGAAGTCGGTCGGCGACTTGGCGTCCTGCTGGCGGATGTACTCGGCCGCGACGCGAGAGGTGTAGACGCGGCGCAGATCGGCGTACTTCGCACCGGTGTTGACCCGCTTGGAGACCTCGGGCATCACGTTCGCGCGCAGGTTGGCCTCGCTGAAGCGCTTCTCGGCCTCCGTGAAGGTGCAGTTGTGGGCACCGGGGGCGGACCAGTCCATGTCCATCCACTCGGTGGACACCTTCAGCGGCGCGTCCAGGATGTAGATGCCGCCGTCCTGCTCACGGACCTGGGCGACCTCCGGCTCGATCCACAGCCGGACCTCGGGGAAGCACGGGATGCCGTCCTCGCGGGGCTGGGTGTCCCAGAAGCGGCGGGCGCCGGCGTGCTTGTCGGGGTTGATGGCCTCGGCGAAGTCGAACTTCATGTCCAGGTCGGCGTCGAGAAGGATCCGGCCGGCGTCCGTGGACGCGAACTTCGAGTCCATGATCTTGTCCGGCTGGTCCGGGTTGAGGTTGACCCAGAACTTCTCCGGCGTGAGCGCCAGCCAGGTGAACAGGGCGTCGGAAGCGAGCTGCATCTTGGCCTGGCCGCCGAAGCCCGGGTTCTCGTCCGGGTCCGGCATCATGTCGGCCTTCATGGAGTACTGCACGCCCTTGCCCTTGCCCAGGCCGCCGACGTAGCGCAGCTCCAGGGTGGTGAAGTCCACGCCACCCGGCCCGCCCCGGGGAAGGGTGCCCCGCGTGTCGAGACGCCGGGCGTCGGCCTGGATGCGCTTGGCCTCTTCGAGGGTGCGGCCGGAACCGTTGATGCGGTCGTTCAGCGGGCCCCGGGTTCCGCAGTTCTTCGGCGCGGCGGCGGCCTGCAGCCGCGGGGTGACGATGCCCTGGCAGGCGGGAGCCATCCAGCTGTCGTTCTTGCCGTAGCCGGGGATCGGGGTGGTCTTGCCGACCGGGTTGTAGAACCGCTGGTTACCGCGGACCTGGTTGGTCGCGCCGGGGCGGTCCTTGATCACATCGCGGTTGAGCTGGTCGATGTGGTTCTGCTGGCCCTTGGTGAAATTCTTCGCGCCGGTGAAGCGGAAGGTGTGGTCGGGCATCGACTTGGCGACGATCCGGTCCTTCGCCAGCTGCTTGGGGTCCAGCTTGCTGTTGGACTTGAACTCGTTGAATTCCTTGGTCCGCTTGTTGTAGGCGTCGTAGCGGCGCTCGCCGACCTTGTTGCCGTCCTTGTCGAAGAGCTCGACGTAGTACTCGCACAGCCAGTCCGGGCCGATGAGCTTGTAGTCCCTGACGAGCTGGCGCTCGAAGCCGGAGCCCTTGTGGTTGTTCGTCTGGTTGCGGATGTACCGGTGCTCGAACCAGTGGTTGAAGCTGAGGTTCTCGTTGTTGGCGAGGAAGCGGGCGAAGATCTCCATCGCCCGGTCCTCGGGGTCCCCGGACTTGTCGGCCTGCTTGGTCCAGGCGTCGACGTTCTTCTTCGGATCGCCCGGGACCTTCGACATGGCCTGCTGCCGCTGGGCCGCGTTCGGGGCCTTGAGGCCGTCGAACGCCCTGCCGGGAAGGTCGTAGTCGAAGTTCTTCGGCAGGTCGTTGGACTTGTGGATCAGCCCGGCCGGGTCGTTGGGGAACCCGGAGTTGGGCGGGGTGGTCCTGGCGGCCGGGAGGCCGTTGCGGGTGTCGCAGCGCTTGCCGGTGCCGGGCTTGGGCTTCGCCGTGACGGGCGGACCCGCCGCTTGGGCGGTCTCGACCGCGGGGAGGCCGGTCAGGGTGACGGCGGCGGCCAGGGTGCCGGCCGCGGCCCATCGCACGGTCAGCCGCCACCGGGCGGGTATGCGTAACGTTCGCTTCAAGGTGCTCTGTCTTCCCTCGGTTGGGGGCCGGGGGGTGTGAAGGGGTGGCGCGCGAGGCCCCCGTGACGTGTACGCGCCAACGCCCACACTAGACCCATCCGTCGCGCGAGCAAACGCATTGGCGAGGTTGTCGACAAGGCGTCAACTCGCTGCAACGGGTGGAGGGTTGTTGCTCAGATGAAGTACAGGTTCTCCATCGCGCGGACCGCGGACTCGGCATGGCCGACGCGGAACGCGGCCGTCTGGATGTCCGGACGGTTCCAGGGGTCGGCCTGGCCCAGGGCGAGGGTCGCGAGGGCGGACCACTCGGTCTCGTTGGGCTCCTCCTCGTCCAGGTAGAGACCGGCGTCCTCCAGCGTCTCGCCGGTCAGGCCCAGGGAGGCGATCACGGCGTCCGGGTCGCCGCCGATGACGAACGGTTCGTCGCCGGGCCAGCCGGAGGCGTGGAACATGGCGCCGTCCGGCAGCCACACGAGGTCCTCGGTGTGGTCGGCGCCGGCGTGGAAGTGGACGCGGCCGACGATGCGGGCGTCGGGGAACCGCTTCCGCAGGGCCTGAGCCTCGTACAGCAGCGGGGTGTCGTTGCCGTTGTCGGCGAACGCCGGATCGCAGATTCCCAGGACATGGCCCCAGGCGCCGGCCTGGATGACGTCCAGATCGGTTCTCTGGCCGGGGTAGGGGACTTCGAGGGCGGACCGGGTCCCGAGGTCTTCGAGGATCTCGTCGACCGTGTCGAGGGAGGCGGCGAACTCGGCGGCCCGCGCGGGGTCGTTGGCGGGCAGGTCGAGGCCGCCCACGTCGAACGGGGGCTGGAGAACGGTGAGGTTGCAGTGCCCCATCGACCCGCGAACCAACCGATCCGGCGGAGAGGTCCAGAATCCGTTGCTCGTCATGGCCGCAACCGTAGTGGCGCGCGCCGACACCTGTCCCCCGTATCCGGGCCTTGCGTCTCCCGTAGGGGGAGGGACCAGAGTGGGCGCATGGACGGCGACACGCTCTACTCGATCGGTGAACTGGCGCGGCGGACCGGGACGACGGTCAAGACCGTCCGGTTCTACGCCGACGAGGGGATCGTCCCGCCCGCCGACCGCACCCCCGCCGGCCACCGCCGCTTCGGCGTCGACGCCGTCGCACGCATCGACCTCATCCGCACCCTGCGCGACCTCGGGCTCGACCTCCCCACCGTCCGGAAGGTCGTGGACCGGGAGGCGTCCCTGCCCGAGGTCGCCGCCACGCACGCCGCCGCGCTGGACGCGCAGATCCGCACGCTGCGCCTGCGGCGCGTGGTGCTGACGGCGGTGGCCGGGCGCGGGTCCACCCCGGAGGAGCTGGATCTCATGCACAAGCTGGCAAAGCTGTCCGCCGTCGAACGGAGCCGCCTGGTCGCGGCCTTCCTCGACGCCGCCTACGGCGGTCTCGACACGGGGATCGTCCGCTCGTTGACGCCCGAGCTGCCCGACGACCCCGACGACGCGCAGGTCGCCGCGTGGGTGGAGCTGGCCGAGCTGACCCAGGACCCGGAGTTCGTCGCCGCCACCCGGCGGCTGCACGAGCGGTTCGCCGCCGCGCACGAAGAGCGCCCTACACCCCCGCGCCGCGACATCGTGGCCGTCATCCGCGAGACCGCCGACCCCGCCCTCGACCCGGCCTCGCCCCAGGCGCGAACGGTCGTCGAGCACATCACCGCCCACCCCGCCTGCCCCGACGACCTCCGCTCGTACCTGCAAGCCGTCGCCGACCCGCGCCGAGCCCGCTACCTCCATCTCCTCGCCGTGATCAACGGCTGGCCACCCCCGGACCCCCTGGCCCCCGCCCTCGCCTGGTTCCTCCGAGCCCTGTCGGCGCGGTCGGGTTCGATCGGCGCGTGACCCGACGGCCCGGGCCCTGGCGACCCTGATCCTCCGACGGGGCCCTAGGGCCTGTCCGGCGGATCATGGCCGGGTCCGACCCTGATCCGCCGGACAGGCCCTAGTTCAGCAGCGCCCGCGCCGCCTGCGCGCGGTTGCGGATCGAGGCCGCCGCGCTCGGCTCGATCGCGTCCACGACCGTCGCGTACGCCTCCATCTCCGCCGCTCCCGCGAGGAACTCGCCGCGCTGCACCAGCAGCTCCGCGTGCTCGTAGCGCAGCCGCGCCGGGTGCGAGGGAAGCAGCAGGGACAGCTCGACCGCCCACAGGGCCACCGCCGAGCGCTCCGGCCGTGGCGAGGCCCAGGCGCGGATGTTGTTGAGGATCCGCAGCACGATGTCCATACGGTCCGCCGGGCGCATCATCGAGGGTTCCAGGGGCTCGCCCGTCGCGCCCGCGACCAGCAGCTCCGCGTCCATGCCCGTCATCGCCCGGCCACCCGCGAAGGGGTCCGCGAGGACCTGGGCCGCCGGGTCGCCGAACCCGACGACGAAGTGGCCCGGCAGACCGAGCCCGTACACCGGCGCGCCCGCCCTGCGGGCGACCTCCATCCAGAGCACCGACAGCAGGATCGGCAGCCCCCGCCTCCGCCGCAGGACCTCGTGGAGCAGCGAGGACTCGAGGCGCTGGTAGTCGGCCGGGGTGCCCTGGAAGCCGTACCGGCCGCCGAGCAGCCGGGCCATCGCCGCCACCCACTCCGCGGGGTCCCGCAGGCCGTAGGGCAGCTCGCCGGCGAGCCGGTCCAGTTCGATCTCCGCCGCGTCCAGGTCGGCCTCGGTCACCGAGTCGTCCGCCACGGCCCCGATCAGCAGGCACAGCCGGGCGAGGTCCGAGCGCTCCGCCCGGGCCTCCTCGGCGAACTCCTGCCGCCAGTCCGTCATGCCTCCGCCGCTCGGTAGTGGTGGTAATGGTGATGGACCGCGAAGCCCATGCCCTCGTACAGCGCCCGCGCCCCGTCGTTGTCCGTCTCCACCTGGAGCCAGGCCGCCGACGCGCCCTCGTCGAGGGCCTGCCGGGCGAGCGCCGTCATGACGGCCGTGGCCAGGCCCTGACGCCGGGACGCGGGGTCGACCTCCACCGCCATGAATCCGGCCCAGCGACCGTCCACCACACAGCGCCCGATCGCCGCCGGTATGTTTTCCGTGCCCGGTACGGACGCGAACCACACACTCGGACCGCTGGACAGGACGCTCAGCACATGGGGGCCGGGCACACCGGAGCGGTTGTAGCGGTGGAGCCAGGCCTCGTCCAGGGAGCGGGAGAGACGGACGGACGAGATGTCCGCGTCCAGGTCCCCGACCGGCGCGAGCCCCCCGACCCGTACCTCCGCCGAGACCTCCGACCGCCAGCCGCGCCCCTCCAGCTCCGCGCAGAGCAGCTCCTGCGTGCCCTCGGCGCCGGTCGCCGTCTGCACGTACGCCGGGAGGTCCCGCTTCGCGTACCAGTCGCGCACCCGCGCCAGGGCCTCGTCCAGCGGGAGGCCCGGGTCCCCGAGGGGAAGGACGGAGTTGGCGCGGCGCGTGAACCCCGCCGCCGCCCGCAGCGTCCACTCGCCGAGCGGCTCGCTCTCCACCGGCTCCCATGCGCGCGCCGTCACCCGCGCGAGCTCCTCGAAGGAGGCGGCGGGCCCGCGCCTGCGGGCCGGGGCGGCGGGGACGACCTTGCCCGCCACCAGCGTGGATTCCGCGATCCGGACACTCTCACCGGTCCTGCGTGTGATCAGCAGCACACCCGCGTCCCATGATGTGAGAACACCGACCGCGTCGGTGAATCGCTCACCCGGGGCGCCGGACTCCGTCACGTACCGAACTGAGACACGTTTTCCCACGTCAGCGCGGGTAATACGCACCTCAAGGCGCCCTCCAGCGGTGAATTCCACGGCTTCTCCGCCCCTCCTGTTCGGATCGTCCCCAAGAACGGAGATACTAGGGGCGGGCATCGACGACGCCGCGCTCCCGCGCAGACCAGCCCTACCGAGGAGGAACGACAGCGTGACCTACGTCATCGCGCAGCCTTGTGTCGACGTCAAGGACAAGGCTTGCATCGAGGAGTGCCCCGTCGACTGCATCTACGAGGGCTCCCGGTCCTTGTACATCCACCCGGACGAATGCGTCGACTGTGGTGCTTGTGAGCCGGTGTGCCCGGTCGAGGCCATCTTCTACGAGGACGACACCCCGGAGGAGTGGAAGGACTACTACAAGGCGAACGTCGAGTTCTTCGACGAGCTCGGTTCGCCCGGTGGTGCCTCCAAGCTCGGCCTGATCGAGCGCGACCACCCCTTCATCGCCGCTCTGCCGCCGCAGAACGGCTGATCAACCGCCCTCGGTCCCGTACGGCCTCGCCCGCTGTACGGGACCGACGCGTTTTCCGTACATCTGAGGAAGTGAGCCAACTCGTGAGCGCAGTCTCTTCGCGCCTGCCCGTCTTCCCCTGGGACAAGCTGGAGCCGTACAAGAAGACGGCGACCGCCCACCCGGACGGCATCGTGGACCTGTCGGTGGGCACGCCGGTCGACCCGGTGCCGGAGCTGATCCAGCGGGCGCTGGTGGCGGCGGCCGACTCGCCGGGCTATCCCACGGTGTGGGGCACCCCCGAGCTGCGGGACGCGCTGACGGGCTGGTGCGAGCGGCGCCTGGGCGCGGTCGGCCTCACCCACGGGAACGTGCTGCCGGTGGTCGGCTCCAAGGAGCTGGTGGCCTGGCTGCCGACCCAGCTGGGGCTCGGCTCCGGGGACCAGGTCGCGTACCCGCGGCTGGCCTACCCGACGTACGAGGTCGGCGCGCGGCTCTGCGGCGCCGAGCCGGTCGTGTACGACGACCCGGTCGCCGACCTCGACCCGGCGGCGGTGAGGCTGCTCTGGCTCAACTCGCCCTCGAACCCCACCGGCAAGGTCCTCGGCAAGGACGAGTTGACCCGGATCGTGGCCTGGGCGCGCGAGCACGGCATCCTCGTCTTCTCCGACGAGTGCTACCTGGAGCTGGGCTGGGAGGCCGACCCGGTCTCGGTCCTGCACCCGGACGTCTGCGGCGGTACGTACGAGGGCATCGTCTCCGTCCACTCGCTCTCCAAGCGCTCCAACCTGGCCGGCTACCGCGCCGCGTTCATCGCGGGCGACGCGGCCGTCCTCGGCGAGCTGCTTCAGATCCGCAAGCACGGCGGCATGATGACGGCCGCGCCGGTGCAGGCCGCGACGGTCGCCGCCCTGGGCGACGACGCGCACGTGGCCGAGCAGCGGGAGCGGTACGCGGCACGGCGCACGGCCCTGCGGACGGCGCTGGAGGCGCACGGCTTCCGGATCGAGCACAGCGAGGCGAGCCTCTACCTGTGGGCGACCCGCGACGAGCCCTGCTGGGAGACGGTGGCCTACCTGGCCGAGAAGGGCATCCTGGTCGCGCCCGGCGACTTCTACGGGGCGGCGGGGGAGCGGTTCGTCCGCGTGGCCTTCACCGCGACCGACGAGCGCGTCGAGGCGGCCGTCAAGCGCCTGGGCTGACGCCCGTACGACGGACGGACGACGGAGGGCCCGGGGAGCGTGACACGCTCCCCGGGCCCTCCGTCGTGACGGGTGTACCGGAAGGTCAGCCGCCGATCGGGAGGCCGCCAAGCGACGGCACGCCGCCGGTCGGCAGGCCCTGGCCGAGGGCGTCGGTCGAGGGGGCGCTCCCGGTGGCCGCGCCGGCGGTCCTGCCCGCCGCATCCACGGTCTTGCCGGCGGCCGGGACGGCCTTGTCGACGGCCTTGCCGCCGGTGTCGCCGACCACGCCGGTGGCGGTCTGCGAGGCGCCGTCGACGGTGTTGCCGACACCGGCGGCGTCGAGCGAGCTGATACCGGAGAGGGCTCCGGTGGGAGCGATGCTGTGGTCCAGGGCGCTTGCGGAGCCGGCCGCACCGACCACGGGGGCTGCTCCGGCCGCCACGAGGAGTGCGGCGCGGGCGATCCGACGGGTCAGGGGGAGGGACATGGTGCTCCTTCGACGGAGAGGACGTTCTGACTCCGTGACAACCGAGGCGGGGGAGGGAGAGGTTTCGGTGGCCGAAGGTAAAGGCTGCGCAATGCATCGCATTATCGGGTGGGAGGAAAGCGGACGAAGGCGCTGAAGATCCAACCCGCGCTGAACCGTCACTTCCCTTGCCTCGTAAGGGAAGTGGTCGGACGGTGGGGAGGGGCGCCGATGTTCTCGGCGAATGACTCGTCCGGGTGAGTCCCCGTACGCGCGCTCGGCTACTGCGCGACTCGAATGCGCACCGTGTCGTCGCCGGCCGCGGCCGCCTTCGTCCAGGCCCCCGAGACATCGCTCGCGCGCCAGATCCTGTCCGCGTACGCGACTTCCACGATCCGCAGCTCGTCCGCCCGCGCCACGGCCCAGTGGGCGAGCTCCCAGCCGCGCTGCGCGTCCGTGCCGGTGGTCGCGCGGACGGGCACGGAGAGCACGGCGGCGGCACCGCCCGCGTGCGCCCCGGAACGCCCAGCGCCCCCGGCTCCGCCGGCCGGCCTCGGGGCGGCCTTCTCGCCGAAGGCCCGCACCAGCTCGGCCCGCACCTTCGCCGGATCCCCGGACTGCCCCTCCGGCACCGCGCTCGTCGTACAGCTGAGGGCGGCGGCCGAGCGGCCGGTCAGTGCGGCGGACAGCAGCGCCGCGTCCGGCTCGTGCTTCGCGTACGCCTGCGGGAACCCACTGCGCTGCACCTTCTGCGCCGCCACGGTCAGCGGCAGCCGCGAATAGCCCGGAACCTTCGCGAGACCTTCGTAGAACTTCCCCGAGGAGTACACCGGGTCGAGGATCTGCTCCGGAGTGCCCCAGCCCTGCGAGGGGCGCTGCTGGAAGAGCCCGAGCGAATCGCGGTCGCCGTGCTCGATGTTCCGCAGCGCGGACTCCTGCAGCGCCGTCGCCAGGGCGATGGTGACCGCACGCTCGGGCATCCGCCGGGTGGTGCCCACGGCGGAGATGGTGGCGGCGTTGGCCGCCTGCTCCGGCGAGAACTCGTAGGTGTTCTCGCCACTGCCCACACTGCACCGCGGAGCGCCCTTGGAGCCCGTGACGTAGTGCACGGCCACATAGGCGACCAGACCGAGAAGCACGGCGAAGGCGGCCGTGAACCTGGCGAGGCGGCCGTGGCGGGAGCTGCGGGAAGGGCGGATGGGCTCGGACACGGGGCCAACCGTACTGGAGGCCGGGTTAGGGTCGGCACATGGCTGACAACGCTCCCCTCGACCTCACGCTGGACGGTCCGGCGCTCACCGCCGCGCTCGTCGACTTCCCCTCCGTCAGCGGGACAGAGAAGCCGCTCGCCGACGCGATCGAGCAGGCCCTGCGCGCCCTGCCGCACCTCACCGTCGACCGGTACGGCAACAACGTCGTGGCCCGCACCCGGCTCGGCCACGGGGAGCGCGTGATCCTCGCCGGGCACATCGACACCGTGCCGATCGCCGACAACGTGCCCTCGCGCCTCGACGAGAACGGCGTTCTGTGGGGCTGCGGGACCTCCGACATGAAGTCGGGCGTCGCCGTCCAGCTCCGGATCGCCGCCACCGTCCCCGAGCCCAACCGCGACCTCACCTTCGTCTTCTACGACCAGGAAGAGGTCGCCGCCCACCTCAACGGCCTCGGGAAGGTCGCAGAGGCCCACCCGGACTGGCTGGAGGGCGATTTCGCGATCCTCCTGGAGGGCTCCAACGCCGAGGTCGAGGGCGGCTGCCAGGGCACCCTGCGCGTCCTCCTGCGGACGGAGGGCGAGCGCGCCCACTCCGCGCGCTCCTGGATGGGCTCCAACGCCATCCACGCCGCGGCCCCGATCCTCGCCCGCCTCGCCTCGTACGAGCCACGCAAGCCGGTCATCGACGGCCTGGAGTACCACGAGGGCCTCAACGCCGTACGGATCGAGGGCGGCGTCGCCAACAACGTCATCCCCGACGCCTGCACGGTCGTCGTCAACTACCGCTACGCCCCCGACCTCACCCTGGCCGAGGCCGAGGCGCACGTCCGTGAGGTCTTCGCCGACTGCGGGGTCGCCGAATTCGTGGTCGACGACCACAGCGGCGGCGCTCTGCCGGGCCTCTCGCACCCGGCCGCGGCCGAGTTCATGAAGGCGGTCGGCGGCACCGCGTACCCCAAGTTCGGCTGGACCGACGTGGCCCGCTTCAGCGCCCTCGGCGTCCCCGCGGTCAACTACGGCCCCGGCGACCCGATCTACGCCCACAAGGTCGACGAGCACGTCATCGTGGACAGGATCGTCCAGTGCGAGGACCGGCTCCGCGACTGGCTCACTGGCTGACAGCCGTAATTTCGCTTTTTGTCACGTCTGTGGACCTACCCTGACCGAACCAGAAGATCAGTGGATCGGTGGAGGGAGCAGGCCATGGGTATCCCCGAGGGAGCGTCGAAGCCGGAGGAGCAGAGGCTGGGACCGGTGCTCAGGCGACGGGAGCAGGTCCAGCCGGGCACCACGGATCAGCGTCTGCTGGACACCGAGGGCGACTCGGAGTGGGTGCACACCGACCCCTGGCGCGTCATGCGCATCCAGTCCGAGTTCGTCGAGGGCTTCGGCGCGCTCGCCGAACTGCCGAGCGCGATCAGCGTCTTCGGCTCGGCCCGCACGAAGCCGGACTCGCCCGAGTACGAGGCCGGCGTGCGGCTCGGCCGCGCGCTGGTCGAGGCGGGCTTCGCGGTGATCACGGGCGGCGGCCCGGGCGCCATGGAGGCGGCGAACAAGGGCGCACGGGAGGCCAAGGGCATCTCGGTGGGCCTGGGCATCGAGCTCCCCTTCGAGCAGGGGCTCAACCCGCACGTCGACATCGGCGTGAACTTCCGCTACTTCTTCGTCCGCAAGACGATGTTCGTGAAGTACGCGCAGGGCTTCGTCGTCCTCCCTGGCGGCCTCGGCACCCTGGACGAGCTCTTCGAGGCGCTCACCCTGGTCCAGACGCGGAAGGTGACGCGCTTCCCGATCGTGCTCTTCGGTACGGAGTACTGGAAGGGCCTCGTCGACTGGCTCCGCGACTCGGTGGTGGCGGGCGGCAAGGCCTCGGAGAGAGACCTGCTGCTCTTCCACGTGACCGACGACGTGGAGGAAGCGGTGGCGCTGGTGTCCAAGGAGACGGGCCGCTAGAGCCTGTCCGGCGGATCATGGCCGGGGCCGCGGCGCCGGGCGGGGGGTGCCCGGCGCCCCGCGCCTACGCCAGCCCCCGGCGGGCGACCGCGGGCGGCCGGTGCCCCGCGATGGACGCCACCATGTCCAGGACCTGCCGCGTCTCGGCGACCTCGTGCACGCGGTACACCTGCGCCCCCAGCCACGCGGAGACCGCCGTCGTCGCCAGCGTGCCGAGCACCCGCTCCTTCACCGGCCGGTCCAGCGTCTCACCCACGAAGTCCTTGTTCGACAAGGACACCAGCACCGGCCACCCCGTCTCCGCCATCTCGCCCAGCCGCCGGGTCGCCTCCAGGCTGTGGCGGGTGTTCTTCCCGAAGTCGTGACCCGGGTCGATCATGATCCCGTCCCGTCGCACGCCCAGCTCGACCGCCCGCTCCGCGAGGCCCACGGTCACCCGCAGGATGTCGGCCATCACGTCCTCGTACGCGACCCGGTGCGGCCGGGTCCGCGGCTCCGCGCCGCCCGCGTGAGTGCAGACGAGCCCGGCGCCGTACCGGGCCGCGACCTCCGCGAGCCCCGGGTCCACGCCGCCCCACGCGTCGTTGAGGACGTCCGCGCCGGCCTCGCAGACCGCCTCGCCGACATCGGCGCGCCAGGTGTCGACGCTGATGACGACGTCCGGGTGCCGGCGCCGTACCTCCGCGACGAAACCGACCGTGCGCCGCGCCTCCTCCTCCGCCGTGACCTCCTCGCCGGGGCCCGCCTTCACCCCGCCGATGTCGATGATCGCGGCGCCCTCGGCGACCGCCTGCTCGACGCGCGCGAGGGCCGGCTCGTCGCGGAAGGTGGCGCCCTGGTCGTAGAACGAATCGGGGGTCCGGTTGACGATCGCCATGATCACCGGCTCGTGCGGCCCGAATTCACGCCGTCCCAAGCGCAGCATCCCTTATGTCCTCCCTCGCGTCCGTTCGCCTGCGACCCTAACTGTCGGTGGCGCATGGCACGATCGGCACGGGACGTTTTCCACTCCGGGGAGAGGCGCGCTGGTGTTCTGGTTTTTGCTGATCGCGATGGTCGTGGTCGTCGCGGCGGTCACCCTCGCGGTGGTCGGCGGAGGCGACAGCGAGGTGCTGCCCGAGGTGGCACCGGAGCAGTTGGTGGACCCCCTGCCGGCGAGCCGGCCGGTCGACCGCGCCGACATCGAGGCGCTCCGGCTGCCGGTGACCGCGCGGGGCTACCGCATGGCGGACGTCGACGACGTCCTCGGCCGGCTCGCCGCGGAGCTCGCCGAGCGGGACGCGCGGATCGCCGAGCTGCAGGCGGCGCTGGGGGGCGGGCGCGGCGGCCACGACCCCTCGTCCGGTCCGTCGCTTCGTAAGGACGAGGGACAGTGACCGGCGAGGCGATCCCCGGTCCTGACGGCCGACTGCGCTGCCCCTGGGGCCTGTCGACCGAGGACTACGTCGCGTACCACGACGAGGAGTGGGGCCGCCCGGTCCACGGCGACGACGCGCTGTTCGAGCGGCTGTGCCTGGAGGCGTTCCAGTCGGGTCTTTCCTGGATCACGATCCTGCGCCGGCGCGAGGGCTTCCGGCGGGCCTTCGCCGACTTCAAGATCGCCTCGGTGGCGGAGTTCGGCGAGGCGGACCGCGAGCGGCTCCTCGTGGACGAGGGCATCATCCGCAACCGGGCGAAGATCGACGCGACGATGGCGAACGCGAAGACGCTGGCGGAGTGGTCCCCGGGCGAGCTCGACACCCTGATCTGGTCGTACGCCCCGGACCCGGCGACCCGCCCGGCCCCGCTGACCGTCGCCGACGTCCCGGCCGTGACGGAGGAGTCGACGGCCCTGTCCAAGGCGCTGAAGAAGCGCGGCCTGCGGTTCATCGGCCCGACGACGGCGTACGCCCTGATGCAGGCGTGCGGCCTGGTCGACGACCATGTGCAGGGATGCGTGGCCCGGGGCGGCCGCTGAGGCGACCCGGGCCACATCCGGTGTCACCGGCCCACGTACCGCGGCTTCTCCTTCGCCAGGAACGCCTGGACCGCGATCGTGTGGTCCTCGGACGCGCCCGCCGCGGTCTGGAGCTCGTCCTCCTTCTCCAGCGCCTCCGCGAGCGAGTGGTCCGCCCCGTACGCCAGCGACTCCTTCAGCGCCGCGTACGCCACCGTCGGGCCCGCGGCCAGGGCGCGGGCGACCTTCAGTGCCTCCTGCGCGAGGTCGGCGGCCGGGACCAGCTTGTTCACGATGCCGAGCTCGTACGCCTCCTGGGCGCTGATCGAGCGCGGGAAGAGCAGCAGGTCGGACGCCCGGCTCGCGCCGATCAGCCGGGACAGCGTCCAGGACATGCCGGAGTCGGCGGTGAGCGCGACACCCGCGAAGGACGTGTTGAACGCGGCGGTGTCGGCGACCACGCGGTAGTCCGCCGCGAGCGCGAAGCCGAAGCCCGCCCCCGCCGCGACCCCGTTCACGCCCGCCACCACCGGCTTCTTCATGCCGGTCAGCGCCTTGACGATCGGGTTGTAGTGGTCCCGGACCGTGTTCATCGTGTGCTGCGTCCCGGACTCCTTGTCCGACATCAGCAGGCCCACGTGCTCCTTCAGGTCCTGCCCCACGCAGAACGCCCGGTCGCCCGCGGCCGTCAGCAGCACCGCCCGTACGGCGGTGTCCGCCGCGGCCGCCTCCGCGGCGTCCCGCAGGGCGACTTTCGCCTCGACGTTCATCGCGTTCATGGCCTCGGGCCGGTTGAGCGTGATCGTGGCGAGTCCGTCGCTCACTTCGTACAGCACGGTGTCGGCCATCGCGGCTTCCCTTCGTGAAATGCGTCCCTGTCCCGGCCAGCATGGCGGAGATCACGGACACCGCACATGTGAGCTGTGTCAAAGACCGGCGGTGGCGTGGTGGCGAAGCGGCGGCGAAGTATCGCAGGCCGATCGCCGAATTGGGCGGTTTTGCGGAAGCGCGTTGCGCAAGCGATGCAACCCGATGTTGGTCATCGGGTCCTGTGATGCGGGATAATGACCTGGAAGCAATGTGTTCGATGCCGGTGACGTGTGCTCCCGATCAGGGGCCGTCGGCTGACGAAGAGCTGGTTTCAGGAAGGGGAACAAGCATGGCGGCCATGAAGCCGCGGACGGGCGACGGCCCGCTCGAGGTGACCAAGGAGGGGCGGGGCATCGTCATGCGCGTTCCGCTCGAAGGCGGCGGTCGGCTTGTCGTCGAGCTGACCCCGGACGAGGCCGAAGCACTCGGCGACGCCCTGAAGCAGGTAGTCGGCTGACGCGACAAGCCAGGATTGTCCGCCCCTGCCCCGGCACGGTACCCACCGCGCCGGGGCAGGGGTGTTCTACGGCTCGGCAGCCCGAGCGGCGCCTTCGGAGGCGTCAGCCCCGCCGCACCGCGCACAGCAGGCCGTCGCCCACCGGCAGCAGCGACGGCAGCAGCTCCTGGCTCTCGCGGACCGCCCGCAGCAGCTCGCGCACCCGCAGCACCTCCGCCGGCTGCGCCGCCGAGTCGACCGTACGACCGTCGGCGAAGACGCCCTCGAAGCAGACCAGACCCCCCGGTCGCAGCAGGCGCAACGATTCAGCGAGGTAGTCCAGACACTCCAGCCGGTCACCGTCGCAGAAGACGAGGTCGTACCCGCCGTCAGCCAGCCGCGGCAGGACGTCCAGGGCGCGGCCCGGGATGAAACGCGCCCGGTTCCCGGCGAAACCCGCCGCCCGGAAGGCCGTCTTCGCGAACTGCTGGCGCTCCGGCTCCAGGTCCACCGTCGTCAGGACCCCGTCCGGCCGCATCCCGTACAGGAGATAGATCCCGGAGACACCCGTGCCGGTACCAATTTCGGCCACCGCTTTCGCGTCCGCCGTGGCGGCCAGCAGGCGCAGGGCGGCGCCGGTGCCCGGAGACACCGAGGGCAGCCCTGCCTCCCGGGCCCGCTCACGGGCCCAGCGCAGCGCATCGTCCTCGGCGACAAAGGCGTCGGCGAACGCCCAGCTCGTCTGCCGGTTGGCGGTAATGGCCCTCTCCTGTCCCCGTAGTTGGCGCAACGGTGACTGTATCCGCTGCACGCGGGAACCCGCAGATGGGACCGCGCGTTCAGATGAGGCAGGACGCGATGCGGGACGCCCGGCGAGCCGGCCCCAAATTCGCGTAAAGATTCTTATCCGGAGCTAACGGGCGAGGTGGCTATGGTAGGGGCTCCACTGGACACCACCAGAGCCGACAGGGGAGGTGCGGCTGCGCCTGTGGATCGGGGAGGAGTGCTTCGGCGTCTTCTCAGGTCGGCGGGTGAGCCGAAATCCGTGACCGACACCGCTGACCGAATCCACACCGCCGACTCCGCTCCCACCACCGCGACCTTCGCATCGGATGCGGAATCGCAGGCGTGGACTCCGCCCACCTGGGAGGAGATCGTCAGCACGCACAGTGGCCGGGTCTATCGCCTCGCCTACCGGCTGACCGGCAACCAGCACGACGCCGAGGACCTGACCCAGGAGGTCTTCGTCCGCGTCTTCCGCTCGCTGTCGACGTACACGCCGGGCACCTTCGAGGGCTGGCTCCACCGCATCACCACCAACCTCTTCCTCGACATGGTCCGCCGCAAGCAGCGGATCCGTTTCGACGCGCTCGCCGACGACGCGGCCGAGCGGCTGCCCAGCCGCGAGCCCTCCCCGCAGCAGGCGTTCAACGACACCCACTTCGACGCCGACGTCCAGCAGGCGCTCGACACCCTCGCGCCCGAGTTCCGGGCCGCGGTCGTCCTCTGCGACATCGAAGGACTGTCGTACGAGGAGATCGCCGCCACGCTCGGCGTGAAGCTCGGCACGGTCCGCAGCCGGATCCACCGCGGGCGCTCGCACCTGCGCAAGGCGCTGAAGCACCGTTCCCCCGAGGCCCGGGCGGAGCGCGCGCTGGCCGCCGTCGGCTGGGAGGGCGGTACGGCGTGAACACACGTCCTGCCGGCCCGACCCCCGCGGAGCAGCACCTCGGGGACCGGCTCGCCGCGTTGGTCGACGGGGAGCTCGGCCACGACGCCCGCGAGCGGGTGCTCGCGCACCTCGCGACCTGTGCCAAATGCAAGGCGGAGGCCGACGCCCAGCGCAGGCTGAAGAGCGTCTTCGCCTCCACCGCACCCCCTCCGCCCTCGGAGGGGCTCCTCGCCCGACTCCAGGGGCTGCCCGGGGGGCCCGGTGATCCGGGGGGCGACGACCGTCGGGGGGGACCCTTCGACGACCTCTTCGGCCTGGGCGGGCCCGGCGGCACGGGTGGGGTGAAGTCCGACGGCTTCGCCACGGCCACCGCCGTCTCCCCGCACTCCGGCTTCCGCATCCATGAGGTCGGCGGCCGTGCCGACCATGACCGTTCGCCCTGGCGCGGGCGGCGCTTCGGCATCGCGGCGGCCAGCGCGGTCTCCTTCGCCGCCATCGCGCTCGGCGGCGCCCTGCCGCTGGAGACCTCGGTGAGCGCCGGCGGCCGCGGCGAGGGCACGGGCAACACCGTGACTCCGCTGCGGGCCTCGGCCTCGGGCGGCGGCACCGGCACGAACTCGGGCACCGGCGTGGGTACGAACGCGGGCACGGTCACGGGTCGCGGCGGGCGCTCGGGAGAACGCTCGGTCACGGACTCCTCGGTGACCCCGTTCGGTGCGGGCGTGTCGAAGCCCGGGACCGTGGCGTCAGGACCGCTGGTGCCCGGTGGGACGACGCCCGCGGTGGCCGGCCGGCTCCAGGACCCGGCTCCGCCGTCGCTGCTCGCCCTCTCGCCGTTCATACGTCCCACGGGACCGGCGCTGCACCTGGCGTTCTCGTCCGGGCTCAACAGGCCGGACGGCGGCCCGACCGTCGGCCCCGCTTCGTCGGGCCTGACGGCCACGAGCACGTCGACGATCCCGCTCACGTCCCGACGCTGACCCGGGACCTGGTTGAATCCAGGGCACGGGTGCCCGACGCAGGCGGGCGCTGACAGGTCAGCTGTTGCGGGGAGAGCATGAACGACGGGAAGCCCACCGGCCAGAAGCCGAAGTGGTGGAGCCGGCCTACGAGTACGCCGCCGGCCGGCGGTGCGCCCGGACCGACTCCGGAGGAGATACCGGAGCCGTCGGCCGCGGACGAGGGAGACTTCACCCTCGCCGCCCCCGCGGCGCCGGAGCCGCCCGCCGGCCCGGAGGCCCCGGCGGCGCCGGCGGCCTCCACGGCGCCGGAGGTCCCCGCCGGCCCTGAGGCTCCCGAGGTCCCCGCGGTGTCGGAGCCGTCCGTCGGCCCTGAGGCCCTCGACGTCCCCGCCGTGTCGGCGGCCGTGTCGGAGGCCCCCACGGCGCCCCGGCCGCCCGTCGGCACCGAGGCCCCCGAGGCCCCGGAGGTCCTGGCGGCCTCCGAGGTCACGGAAGCCCTGGAGGCTCCGGTGGCCCCGGCGGCTCCCACGGTTCCGGACGCAGGGCACGCCCACGCCGTACCGCAGCAGGCCCGGCCCGAGCCGCAGCCGCTGCACGAGCCCGACGAGTACCGGACCCCGCCCTACGGTGGGCCCGGCCCATGGGCACCCGCCCCGCCCGTGCAACGGCCGGTGGCGACTCCGGCCCACGGGGTCCCCGTACCCCCGCAGGCGCCCCAGCCGGCCCCGCAGCAGCAGGCGCCGCATCCGGCACCGCAGCCCATGCCGCAGCCGATCGTCCCGCAGCCTACGCAGCCCACGCAGCCCGCACAGTGGGTGCAGTACGACCCCTGGGGCGCTCCCGGGGCCCCTGGCGCTGCTCTCGCCCCGCTGACCATCGGCGCGGAGCCGCCCGCCAAGCCCCGCCGTTCCCGGCGCGGGCTCGCGCTCACCGGCGCGCTGGTCTTCGCCATGATCACGGGTGTTCTCGGCGGCGCGGTCGGCGCCTATGTCGAGCGCAACGGCGGCATCACCACCATCGAGCTGCCCCAGGCCGGCCGCGAGGACTCCGGCCGCGCGCCCGACAGCGTCGCCGGGATCGCGGCCAGCGCCCTGCCGAGCGTCGTCACCCTGCACGTCAGTGGCGGCGGTTCCGCCGGTACCGGGACGGGCTTCGTCCTGGACACTCAGGGCCACATCCTGACCAACAACCACGTGGTCGACGGCGCGGGCACGTCCGGGGACATCTCGGTCACCTTCAGCAGCGGCGAGACCGCGAGTGCCAAGCTGGTCGGCAAGGACAGCGGCTACGACCTCGCCGTCGTCAAGGTCACCGGCGTCTCGGGCCTCAAGCCCCTGCCGCTCGGCAACTCGGACAACGTCCGCGTCGGTGACCCGGTCGTGGCCATCGGTGCCCCCTTCGACCTCCAGAACACCGTCACCTCGGGCATCATCAGCGCCAAGGAGCGGCCCATCACGGCCGGCGGTGAGAAGGGCGACGGCAGTGACGTCAGCTATGTCGACGCGCTGCAGACCGACGCCCCGATAAACCCGGGCAATTCGGGTGGCCCGCTGGTCGACTCCAAGGCTCGGGTCATCGGCATCAACAGCGCCATCCGCGCCGCGGGAGACGGTTCGGGCGGCGAGGGCGGCGGCCAGTCCGGCTCCATCGGCCTGGGCTTCGCCATCCCGATCAACCAGGGCAAGCGGGTCGCCGAGGAGCTCATCAACACCGGCAAGGCCACCCACCCCGTCATCGGTGTGAGCCTCGACATGCAGTTCAACGGCGACGGCGCCCGCGTCGGCGAGAAGGGCAAGGACGGCTCGGCCTCCGTCACCCCCGGCGGCCCGGCCGCCAAGGCCGGCATCCGGCCCGGCGACGTCATCACCAAGGTCGACGGCCAGCGGGTCCACAGCGGCGAGGAGTTGATCGTCAAGATCCGCGCCCACCGTCCGGGGGACCGGCTGGAGCTGACGCTGCTGCGCGGAGGCAAGGAGCAGACCAAGACGTTGACGCTCGGTTCCTCGCAGGGCGACTGAGCGCCATGTGGGGGACACCGCAAGGTACCCGCCCGGCAGTTTCGGCGGGTACCGTGGAGCGGGCCCCGGACCCCGTGTAAGGAGCAGCAAGGTGTTCAACGACCTAGGCATACTCGAGCTCGTGACGCTCGTGGTCCTCGCCGTGCTCATTTTTGGCCCGGACAAGCTGCCGAAGGTCATCCAGGACGTCTCGCGCTTCATCCGCAAGATCCGCGACTTCTCCGAGAGCGCGAAGGCCGACATCCGCACCGAGCTGGGGCCGGAGTTCAAGGACTTCGAGTTCGAGGACCTCAACCCGAAGACGTTCCTGCGCAAGCAGCTCGACGGCAACGAGGACTTCAAGGAGCTGAAGGAGCTGCGCAGCAGTTTCGACCTCAAGAAGGAGATGAACGAGGTCGCCGACGCGGTGCACGGCCGCGAGTCGGAGGCCCCTTCGGTCCCCGCCGGCGTCAACGGCTCGCCCGATCTGCTCAAGAAGAACCAGGACAAGCCGGACGCCGGTGAGCGGCCGCCGTACGACTCCGACGCGACCTGACGCCTCGGCCTGACACCATCCGGCGCGAGCCGGTGGCTATCCTCCATCTGTTGTCCGCCGACGCGGGCACGACGGATCGAGGAGGCGGCCGAGATGGAGACGACGAGTCGGGTGGAGGGAGTGCCCGCGGCCCGGCGTACGGCCGAAGGCTTTCTGAGCGCGGCCTTCACCTGGTACGGACTTGACGAGGCGTTCGCCGGACCGCGCTGGCTGATGCAGGTGGGCACGGCGGCGGACGGGACCGTCCAGCACGGGTCGATGGGCCACGGGGACGAGCCGTCCATAAAGTCCGATGCCAGCGGGGTCGAGAAGGAGCGCTTCGCGGTCGTCGTGACGGTCGCTGCGAGCCCCGTGCGGCGCTCCGGCGACGGTACGGGTGTCCTGGAGGCCACCACGGTCTCCTCCGCCGCCTGGCTGGCCGGTTCGGGGCTGCTCGCGTACACCTGGCCCGCGCAGCTCGACCACTCGCTCCGGGACGAGTGGCTGGACCAGCAGACGGAGACCGCGTTCGAGCTGGCGGACGACCTGACGGGCCCGGAGTGGTCGACGCTGTCGCTGCCGGTGGACGGGGTGCCGATGCCGTTCCACTACCGCGAGTCGGAGTTCGGGTGGGTGCTGGCCGGCTCCGCCGGCGAGGTGCACATCGGTGCGTACGGGCGGGGGATGAGCGCGTACGGGCTGGGGTTCTCCGGGGTGAAGGACCTCGAGGCGTACGCCTCCTAGGCCCGACGAAGGGCTAGGCACGACGAAGGGCTAGGCACGACGAAGGGGCACCCCGGAGAGGGGTGCCCCTTCGTCGCGACCAGAGGTCAGAACTTGTTGCGCGGGGTGATGCCCAGGCTCATGCCCGAGAGGCCCCTGGCGCGGCCGCCCAGCTTGCCCGCGATGGCGCGGAGGGCCGAGCCCGCGGGCGAGTCCGGGTCGGTCAGGACGACCGGCTTGCCCTCGTCGCCGCCCTCGCGCAGCCGGACGTCGATCGGGATGGACCCCAGGACCGGAACCGTCGCGCCCGTGGTCCTCGTCAGGCCGTCCGCGACCTTCTGGCCGCCGCCCGTGCCGAACACGTCGACCATCTCGTCGCAGTGCGGACACGGCAGGCCCGACATGTTCTCGACGACGCCGACGATCTTCTGGTGCGTCTGCACGGCGATCGAGCCGGCCCGCTCGGCGACCTCGGCGGCCGCCTGCTGCGGGGTCGTGACGACGAGGATCTCGGCGTTCGGCACCAGCTGCGCCACCGAGATCGCGATGTCGCCCGTGCCCGGGGGCAGGTCGAGGAGAAGCACGTCCAGGTCGCCCCAGTACACGTCCGCGAGGAACTGCTGGAGCGCGCGGTGGAGCATCGGGCCGCGCCACACCACCGGGGCGTTGCCCGGGGTGAACATGCCGATGGAAATGACCTTCACGCCGTTCGCGGACGGCGGCATGATCATGTTCTCGACCTGGGTCGGACGGCCGTCCGCGCCCAGCATCCGGGGCACCGAGTGCCCGTAGATGTCGGCGTCGACGACACCGACCTTCAGGCCGTCCGCGGCCATCGCCGCGGCGAGGTTCACGGTCACGGAGGACTTGCCGACGCCGCCCTTGCCGGAGGCGACCGCGTACACACGGGTCAGCGAACCGGGCTTGGCGAACGGGACCTCACGCTCGGCCGTCGTGCCGCGCAGCGCCGCGGCCAGCTCCTTGCGCTGCTCGTCGCTCATCACGTCCAGCGTCACGTCGACGCCGGAGACGCCTTCCACCCGGGAGACCGCGTCGGTGACGCGCTGGGTGATCGTGTCGCGCATCGGGCAGCCGGAGACGGTGAGATAGACCGTGACGGCGACCCTGCCGTCGGATCCGATCTCCACCGATTTGACCATGCCGAGCTCAGTGATCGGTTTGTTGATCTCGGGGTCGTTCACCGTCGCCAGTGCTTCGCGCACCGCGTCTTCCGTAGCCATACGGACGATGGTACGGCGCCGACCACCCGGCCCGGAAAGACCCGTCAGCGGTCGGGTACGTCACTCCTGTGGTCCTCGCCCGCCGGGAATAGATCCCGGCGCTCCTGCATCTCCTTGATCAGGTCCTGCAGCTCCGAACGGATCCAGTCCCGGGTCGCCACCTCGCCGAGACCCATCCGCAGCGCAGCGATCTCCCGGGTCAGATACTCGGTGTCCGCGATCGACCGCTCGTTCTGCTTCCTGTCCTGTTCGAGGTTGACCCGGTCCCGGTCGTCCTGCCGGTTCTGGGCGAGGAGGATCAGCGGGGCCGCGTACGAGGCCTGCAGCGACAGCGCCAGCGTCAGGAAGATGAACGGGTACTCGTCGAACTTCAGCAGCGACGGCGCGAAGATGTTCCACAGCACCCAGACGATGATCGTCAGGGTCATCCAGACCAGGAAGCGGCCGGTCCCCAGGAAGCGCGCGATCCGCTCCGAGAGCCTGCCGAAGGCCTCCGGGTCGTACTCCGGCAGCAGCCTGGCCCGTCGCTCGCGCGGCAGGTCGAGCCGGATCCGGGGCATGCTCCGCTCCCGCTCGCGTTCCCGGTCCCTCTCCCGCTCCGGAGCGCGCTCAGCCGCCATGAGCCGCCCTCTCCTCGTGGAACTCCGTCTCCCGCCAGTCCTCCGGCAGCAGATGGTCGAGTACGTCGTCGACGGTCACCGCGCCGAGCAGGGAACCGCTCTCGTCCACCACCGGCGCCGCGACCATGTTGTAGGCGGCGAGATAGCTCGTGACGGCCGGCAGCGGGGTGTCCGGGGCGAGCGGCGGCAGATCGCTGTCCACCAGCGAGCTGACCAGCGTGAACGGCGGATCGCGCAGCAGCCGCTGGAAGTGCACCATGCCCAGGTACTTGCCCGTCGGCGTCTCGTCGGGCGGCCGGCACACGTACACCTGCGCCGCGAGCGCCGGGGACAGGTCCTGCTGCCGTACGCGGGCCAGCGCGTCCGCGACCGTGGCGTCGGGCCGCAGCACGATCGGCTCGGTCGTCATCAGGCCGCCCGCGGTCCGCTCCTCGTACGCGAGCAGGCGGCGCACGTCCGCCGCGTCGTCCGGGCGCATCAGGGTGAGCAGCCGCTCCTTGTCCTCCTCCGGCAGCTCGGAGAGCAGGTCGGCGGCGTCGTCCGGGTCCATCGCCTCCAGGACGTCGGCGGCCCGCTCCTCCTTCAGCTTGCCGAGGATCTCGATCTGGTCGTCGTCGGGCAGCTCCTCCAGGACGTCGGCGAGCCGGTCGTCGTCGAGGGCGGCGGCGACCTCGGCCCGCCGCTTGGGGGAGAGGTGGTGCAGCACGTTGGCCAGGTCGGCGGGGCGCAGCCGCTCGAAGGTGGCGACCAGGCTCTCCGCCCCCTGCCCCTCCTCCTCCAGCGAGAACCCGGTGACCGCCGACCACTCCACGGTCAGCGTCTCGCCCTTGCGACGCAGCGCGCCGGGCTTGCCGCGCCGTACGAAGACCTTGTCGATCTCCCAGTCGCGGCGGGCCGGCAGCTGCTGGATGGCCACGTCCAGGACGGTGACCTCCTCGTCCGTCTGCACGAGCCGCACCCGGCGGTCGAGCAGCTCGCCGAGGACGAGCCGTTCCGTGGGGCGCTGCTCGAAGCGGCGCATGTTCACCACGCCCGTGGTGATGACCTGGCCGGACTCGACACCCGTGATCCGGGTCATGGGGACGAAGACCCGGCGGCGGCTGAGGACCTCGACGACCATGCCGAGCAGCCGGGGCGGGCGGCGGCCCACCCGGAGCATGGCGACGAGATCGCTGACCCGGCCGACCTGGTCCCCGTTGGGGTCGAACACGGGGACACCGGCGAGGTGCGAGACGAAGATCCGGGGGGCGCCTGCCGCCATGCCACGCGCCTCCTCGGTGTCGCACGATTCGGGTCATTGCAGAGGTATGCCGGGTTCAGGCTAGCCCGTGCTCTTCCGTGGCGCCCCGGCAGAGCGCCCGTACGGCTGCCTGCGGCCGCGGTCCGCGTCCCGGGTACGCTGCGTGCTGCCGTCCCCCCACCGACGACGTTCGAGAGGCAGCGCAGGTGACCGCACTCCCCACTGCATCGCGCATCCGCCGGGCCGTCCTGCCCGTGGCGCTCTGTGCCGGTCTCGCGGCGGGGCTCACCGCCTGCGCATCGGATCCGGACGAGGGGACGAACGGGGTCGGGAAGCTCGAGGCGACCGCCATCGAGCAGAAGGCGCAGTCCGCGGCCGACACGGCGAAGGCGGTGCGGCTGGCCGGCACCCTGGTCAGCAAGGGCGGCACGTACAAGCTGAACATGCGGCTCAAGCAGGACGGCGCGAGCGGTTCGGTGACGACGAAGAACAGCAGGTTCGAGCTGCTGCGGATCGGCGACGCGCTCTATCTGAAGGCCGACGCGGGCTTCTGGGCGCACGACGACAAGGCGACGGAGGCTCCGACGGAGTCGGACAGCGAGGCCGCCGACAAGCTCGACGACAAGTACGTGAAGGTGCCGGAGGACGACCCCTCGTACAAGCAGCTGCGCGGCTTCACCGACATGGACCTGCTCCTCGACGGGCTGATCGGGCTGCACGGCGAGGTCGTCAAGGGTGACCGCGACAAGATCGGCGGTCTCCGCACGGTCAAGGTCAAGGGCGGTGAGGACGGCGAGGGCGGCACACTGGACGTCTCGCTGGACGGGACCCCGTTCCCGCTGCGTTTCGCGCGCGGCGGTGGAGCGGGGGTGGTGGTGCTGTCCGAGTGGGACAAGGACTTCCCGCTGGAAGAGCCCTCGAAGGACCAGACCCTGGACTACGGCAAGCAGCTGCCGCGTACCTGAGGCACCGCCACTGGCGCCCTGTCCGGCGGATCTGGGCGGGACAGCCCCTGGGGGGTGTCTAGCGCTTGCGCCGCTTGAACAGCAGCCTGGGGAGCGCGGCCGGTACGGGCCGCCTCGTGACCGCGTCCGACGGCTGCGGGACGGCGGCGAGGGACCCGTCCGGCAGGTCCGTCGTGGAGTCCAGCGGCTCGAGCCGCAGCACCCGGCACTCCCGCGCCCACCGCTCCGGCATCTCCTCGCCGTCCGTCGCGTTCAGGCGCTTGCCCTTCAGCTCGGCGACCGCGGCGTCCCACTCCTCCGTACCCGGAGCCAGTTCGCTCACCGCCGCTGTCCAGGCGACGAGTCGGCCGCCCTTGTCCTTGCTGCGGACCGTCACCTCGGCCGTCGCGCCCGCGACCAGGCCGGGGAGCGGCTGCTCGCCCGGGCCGTCGCCCACGACGTGCGCCGCGCCCTCGTGCCAGACGTGCCACAGCGCCCTGGCCGCGGCGGCGTCGCCCCGGACCCAGATGAGGCCGGACTTCTTGGTGGCCTCCTCGACGAGAGCGAGGCCGAGCAGCGTGTCTGTCATGTCCAGCAGCCTATCGGCAGCCCGACTAGAGCCAGCCGTTGCGCTTGAGGGTGCGGTGGATCGCGAAACAGATGACCGTGATGCCGACGAGCACCATCGGGTAGCCGTACTTCCACTCCAGCTCGGGCATGTGGTCGAAGTTCATGCCGTACACACCGCAGACCGCCGTCGGCACGGCGATGATGGCCGCCCACGAGGTGATCTTGCGCATGTCCTCGTTCTGCGTCACCGTCGCCTGCGCGAGGTTGGCCTGGAGGATCGAGTTGAGGAGTTCGTCGAAGCCGACGACCTGCTCCTGCACGCGCGCGAGGTGGTCGGCGACGTCGCGGAAGTACTTCTGGATGTCCGGGTCCACCAGCCGCATCGGGCGCTCGCTGAGCAGCTGCATCGGGCGCAGCAGCGGGGTGACGGCCCGCTTGAACTCCAGTACCTCACGCTTGAGCTGGTAGATCCGGCCGGTGTCGGTGCCGCGCGTCGAGCCCTTGGCCGGCGGGGAGAAGACGTCGATCTCGATCTGGTCGATGTCGAGCTCGACCGCGTCGGCGACCGCGATGTAGCCGTCGACGACATGGTCGGCGATGGCGTGGAGGACGGCGGAAGGACCCTTGGCGAGCAGTTCGGGCTCGCCCTGGAGGCGGTGGCGGAGGTTGCGCAGCGAGCCCTGGCCGCCGTGCCGGACGGTGATGACGAAGTCGGGGCCGGTGAAGCACATCACCTCGCCCGTCTCGACGACCTCGCTGGTGGCGGTGAGCTCGGCGTGCTCGACGTAGTGGATCGTCTTGAAGACGGTGAAGAGGGTGTCGTCGTACCGCTCCAGCTTGGGCCGCTGGTGGGCGTGGACGGCGTCCTCGACGGCGAGCGGGTGGAGCCCGAACTCGGCGGCGATACCGGCGAATTCGGCCTCGGTCGGCTCGTGCAGACCGATCCAGGCGAAGCCGCCGCTCTCCCGTACCTGGCGCATCGCGCCGCGCGGGGTCAGGCAGGCGCGGTCGTCCACGCGGCGGCCGTCGCGGTAGACGGCGCAGTCGACGACGGCGCTGGAGGCGGACGGGTCGCGGGTGGCGTCGTAGTTGGCGTACGGGGAGGCGAGGGCGGGGCCGGCCTTGCGCAGCGAGGGGCGCAGGGAGGGGCGGACCGCGGCGCGCAGGTCACGGATCATCGACATTGGCATGCTCCTTCACGGAGAAGCCGCCGGCGAGGCGTGGCACAGCCCGGAATGGGGACGTGGAGCTACGTCGTCCACAAAGCGGGCGGCACCGCACGATCGCGGTGACGGCGTTCGCTACAGACAGGCAAAGGCGAAGTGCTCTTCCGTCGTGCGAGATGCCGGGTGACGGGGCGGACCGGGTACGGAGGCCTCAGATCACCGGGAGGAGCGCACCGGGCTCGGGGTGCGGGGCGGAAGAGCGGTTGGTACTGCCCGATCGACTTCGATCCACGCAGCCCCACCTCCTCCAGCCGGTCCCCCTTGGGGGATGACGAGTAGTCGGGAGTCCCGACCAGCGGCCAAGACTATCAGCCGACAGAGGGTCAATCCCTTCCTTTGCCCGTTCCATACGCGCTTTATGCTCAAGTCATGGGAGAAGTTCTTGCTCTGGTAGAGGCCCGGCTGCGTACGGCGCTCGGTGAACCGGACGCGCGGGCCGCGGTGACGTTCCTCGGCACGGACCGGATCGAGGTGCTCCGCTTCATCGACGGCGATGTGGTGCGGTACGCCACCCTCGGCATGTCCGCGTATCCGATGACCGATCCGACGTCCGCGCTCGCCGACCCCGTGAAGGGCCCGCGCGCGGAACTGGTGCTGTCGGTACGGGCCGGGCTCGCCGACACCGACAAGGTGCTGCGACCGCTCGCCGTCCTCGCCTCGACCCCGCAGGTCGAGGGTGTCGTGGTGGCGGCCGGCGCCTCGCTCGACGTGGGTGAACCCCTGTGGCCCGGGGCCCCGTTCAGCTCGGTGCTCGTCGCGGAGTCGGGCGGTCTGGTGGAGGACCTGGACCTCGACGACCCCATGGATCCTGTGCGGTTCCTGCCGCTGCTGCCGATGACCCCGAACGAGGCGGCGTGGAAGCGGGTCCACGGGGCGAAGGCCCTGGAGGAGCGCTGGCTGACGAACGGCACGGATCTGCGCGATCCGCTGCGCACGGCCGTACCGCTGGACTAGGACGCGGCTGTCTGCCGTGTGCGTCCGAGGTCCGGGCCGAGCCGATGAGTGCCGCTTGCACCTATTACTCGGGGTGAACTGGTCGGGCCGGACGGGTGATCGTCCTTGACGCGGGCGCGGAGCGGTAGGACCGTTGGGCTCTATGAGGGGCGAACCGAGTTGCCCGAAGTGCGGTGGCCGGGTCAGGGCGCCCGGTCTTTTTGCCGACTCCTGGCAGTGCGACGTGCACGGCTCGGTGCACCCGCTGCAACCGGTGATCCCGCCCAGCGTCGAGGCCCTCGGTGTCGTCGTGCACCGGACCCAGGTGCCCGTGTGGATGCCGTGGCCCCTGCCCGTCGGATGGCTCTTCACCGGGGTCGCGTACGCCGGTGACGACCGCAGCGGAGGGCGCGCGACGGCGGTCGCCTGCTCCGGTCCCGGACCGCTCGGCGGGATCGGTGAGCTGCTGCTCGTCGCCGAGGAGCTCGGCGTGGGGCTCGGCGCGCGGTACGCCGGGATCGACGGACCCGACCCCGGTCCGCACATGGCCATCGAGAAGCCCGCCCAGACCAAGGTGCTCGCCGCCGGGCGGCCGACGCCGCTGTGGCACGTGAACGGCACGCCGCACGACCGCGCGGTCTTCGCGGGGGAGGCGCGCGGGCTGTGGCTGTGGGCGATCGTGTGGCCCGAGCAGTCCGGGCTGCTGATGTACGACGAGCTGGTGCTGACGGACCTGCGGGACGCGGGTGCGGAGGTCGAACTGCTGCCGTGCGGGGCGCTGACGCCGCGTCTGCTGACCTAGGTCGCGTCCGGGGCCGCGGCCTCCCGGGTCGGGGCCCGGTCCGGGGCCTGGTTCGGGCCCCGGGGCCAAAGGGGCGGGGGTGTTCGATTCCCCCGTTATGCTGGAGCGTCCCCTTCGTCCGCCCCGAGCCCAGGAGTACCGCGTCGTGCGCATCGATCTGCACACCCACTCCACGGCGTCGGACGGTACGGACACCCCGGCCGAGCTGGTCCGTAACGCCGCGGCCGCCGGGCTCGACGTCGTCGCCCTCACCGACCACGACACGACGCGTGGGTACGCCGAGGCGATCGCCGCGCTTCCCGAGGGGCTGACCCTCGTCACCGGAGCCGAGCTGTCCTGCCGGATCGACGGGGTCGGCCTGCACATGCTCGCGTACCTCTTCGACCCGGAGGAGCCCGAACTGGCCGCCGAGCGCGAGCTGGTCAGGGACGACCGGGTGCCGCGCGCCCGGGCGATGGTCGGCAAGCTCCAGGAGCTCGGCGTGCCGGTCACCTGGGAGCAGGTCGCCCGGATCGCGGGGGACGGCTCGGTGGGCCGCCCGCACGTCGCGGAGGCGCTGGTCGAACTCGGCGTCGTACCGGATGTGTCCGGGGCGTTCACGCCGGAGTGGCTGGCGGACGGCGGGCGGGCGTACGTGGAGAAGCACGAGCTCGACCCGTTCGACGCGATCCGGCTCGTGAAGGCGGCCGGCGGCGTCACGGTCTTCGCGCATCCGCTCGCCGTCAAGCGCGGCGAGGTCGTGCCGGAGTCCGCGATCGCCCGGCTCGCGGAGGCCGGCCTCGACGGCATCGAGGTCGACCACATGGACCACGACGAGGCGACGCGGGCGCGGCTGCGGGGGCTCGCGAAGGAGCTCGGGCTGCTCGCGACGGGCTCCAGCGACTACCACGGCACCCGCAAGACGTGCCGCCTCGGCGACTTCACCACCGACCCCGAGATCTACGGCGAGATCACCCGCCGAGCCACGGGCGCCTTCCCGGTCCCGGGCACGGGCGGACCCGCGTAGCCCCTGACGGGCCCGCCACCCGGCTCGAATCGGGGGGCCGCACTGCCCCCGCCCGGCCGTCCTCGGCGGACGCCACCGCGGACCACCCGACGGCAGCCCGGTCGGCCTGCGGCCGGCCGCCCTGGCGGTCAGCCTCGGCGGGACGCCGACGCGGGCGTTCCCGGCGGACCACCCTGGCGGCTGGCTGGACTTCCCACGGCGCCTCCCGGCGCCCGGGGGCCCGGCTCGATTCTCGTCGGGATCTCCTGACGGAGTCCGGCTGGGTCCATGACGGCATCCGGTCGCGGGACACCGACGGGCATCGCCAGGCGGAGTCCGGTCGGTTCCGGCCGGGTCGCCGACGGGAGTGCCCCGGGGCAGTCCGGGCGCCGCCCGGTCGGTCTCCGGCTGGAGCCGCAGGGTCCCGGCGGGACCTCCTGACGGAGTCCGGCTGGGTTCTCGGCGAGTCGCCGACGGGAGTGCCCCGGGGCAGTCCGGGCGCCGCCCGGTGGGTCTCCGGCTGGAGCCGCAGGGTCCCGGCGGAGACCTCCGGCTGGAGGCCGCAGCGTCCCGGCGGGGTCCGGTCGGTTCTGGCGGAATCCCCCGGCGGGAGGCCGCTCGGGCACTTGTCGTCGGCCGGGCCTCGGACCGTCAGGGCGGCCCGCACCGCGTTTCACCCACCGCGCCCCCCGGGCGCGCCCACCCACCCCTCGTACACCCCACATCGCAAGGCTCACCGTGTTCGACGTCGCCGTCTTCGGCTCGCTGTTTCTGACCCTTTTTGTGATCATGGATCCCCCCGGGATCACCCCGATCTTCCTCGCGCTCACCTCCGGCCGGCCCGTCAAGGTCCAGCGGCGGATGGCCTGGCAGGCCGTCGCCGTGGCCTTCGGGGTCATCACCGTCTTCGGGATCCTCGGGCAGCAGATCCTCGACTACCTCCACGTGTCCGTTCCCGCGCTGATGATCGCGGGCGGTCTGCTTCTGCTGCTCATCGCGCTCGACCTGCTCACCGGCAAGACCGACGAGCCCAAGCAGACCAAGGACGTCAACGTCGCCCTCGTTCCCCTCGGCATGCCGCTGCTCGCCGGGCCCGGTGCGATCGTGTCCGTGATCCTCGCCGTGCAGCACGCCGACGGCGCCGGCGCCCAGATCTCCGTCTGGGCCGCGATCGTCGCCATGCACGTCGTGCTCTGGCTGACCATGCGCTACTCGCTGCTGATCATCCGCGTCATCAAGGACGGCGGCGTCGTGCTCGTGACCCGGCTCGCCGGGATGATGCTCTCGGCCATCGCCGTGCAGCAGATCATCAACGGCGTGATGCAGATCGTCCAAGGCGCCTAGGGCCTGTCACGCCCCCCGAACACCACTGCGCCCCCGTACGGATTCCGGTTCACGGAGTCCATGCGGGGGCGCGGTGCGTCTGAGCGTTGCCTTGTTATGAGGCCGTGGTCTCGGCCGGGCGGATCCAGATGCGCTGGCCGATCGAGGCGGCCTGCTGCACGATCCGGTTGACGGAGGCGGCGTCCACGACGGTGCGGTCGACGGGCGTGCCGTCGATGTCGTCGAGTCGCAGGATTTCGAAGCGCATGGGCTTCTCCCTTCGTCTGGAGTTGATCCTCCTGCTGGAGAACTGTGTTGCCTGTTACGTATGGTCCAACGAGGTGCATCCTGCAAACATTCCCTACGCTAAGGAAATTTTTTGGATGGCTAACTACTAAGCGGTAGGGGACATTGGCGGGCAGGGCCCGAGCGGCGGAGAATGAGGCCGGTATGAACGACGCAGAGACACCACAGACGACGCCCGGTGACCCGCTCCGTGACATCGGCGCCCGCCTGGAGCGCACCAATGAGCTCCTCCAGCGGATGCTGGCCGAGGTGGCGAAGACCCCTTCGACCCATGCCATCTTCGTCGACGCAGGTTACGTCTATGCTGCGGCCGGGTTGCTGGTCGCGGGCACCGAGGACCGCCGCTCCTTCGACCTCGACGCCGAGGGGCTGATCGAGGCCTTCATCGACAAGGCCCGCACGATCTTCGCGGACAGCCGGCTGCTGCGCGTCTACTGGTACGACGGCGCACGCCGCCGGATCCACACCCCCGAGCAGCAGTCGATCGCCGAGCTGCCCGACGTCAAGGTCCGCCTCGGCAACCTCAACGCCAACAACCAGCAGAAGGGCGTCGACTCCCTCATCCGCTCCGACCTGGAGTCCCTCGCCCGGCACCGCGCCATCAGCGACGCCGCCCTCGTCGGCGGCGACGAGGACCTCGTCTCGGCCGTCGAGGCGGCCCAGGGGTACGGGGCCCGCGTCCACCTCTGGGGCATCGAGGCCGCCGAGGGCCGCAACCAGGCCGAGCCGCTGCTCTGGGAGGTCGACAGCCAGCGCACCTTCGACCTCGACTTCTGCCGCCCGTACGTCACCCGACGGCCCGTCACGACGTACGAGAACGAGGGCGAGCCCCCGCCTTCCCGCGACGAGGTCCGGTTCGTCGGCGCCCAGATCGCCGCGACCTGGCTCGTCGAGCGGGGCCGCGACGCGATGGCCGAGCTGCTGCCCGGACATCCGTATCTGCCCGGACCGGTCGACCAGGACCTGCTGATCGAGGCGGAGAAGCTGCTCAGCCGCTCGCTGCGCGGACACGCGGCGCTCAGGAGGGCGCTGCGCGACGGCTTCTGGCAGCACCTCCAGGCGCAGTACTAGTCACGAGCGGCCCCGCCGGCCGCCACGCGCTACGGGCAGCGCTCCCAGAACGCGGTCAGCCGGTCGGCCAGTTCCTGCGGATGGGACACGTTGGGGGAGTGGCCCGCACCCACGACCACCGTGTGATGGGCGCCGGTGCGCACCGCCGCCTCCGCCAGGCCCGCCGTCGGCCAGACCATCTCCTCGTCCCCGTAGGCGATGTGCAACGGCACGGTGAGCTGCGCCAGATGGGCCGAACCGTCCCGGTCGCGCCTCAACAGCCGCCCCGCCACCGACAGTTGGGAGATCTGCGTGCTCATCCAGCGGTGCCGCAGGAACGTCACGATCTCCGGCGGGTCCGTAACTCCCGGCTCCTCGCCGCGACTGTCCAGCCAGCGCGTGGCCCGCCACACCCGCTCCTTGGGAAGCACCGCGAGCGCGCCCCGCAGCACCCGGACCCGGATGCGTTGCGGGCGGGCGACCGGACCGGGCCCCGACGACAGGAGCGTCAGCGAACGGAACGCCTCCGGGGCCAGCAGAGCCGCCCCCCGGGCCACCACCCCGCCGAACGAGTGCCCCAGCAGATGCACGGGCCCGTCGCCGAGCGCCCCCGCCTGGGCGACGGCGTCGAGGGCCAGCGCCCGGCGGCTGTACGCGGACCGGTGCCGCGGCCCCGGGCTCTCGTGCTGCCCCCGCCCGTCGACCGCGACGGCGCGGTATCCGGCGTCGCTCAGCGGCCCGAGCAGCGCGAGGAAGTCCTCCTTGCTGCCCGTGTAGCCGGGCAGCAGCAGCACGGTGCCGCGGGCCTCGCCCTCGGGCGCGGTGTCCAGGACGGCGAAGGCGCCGCGTGCCGTCACCAGCCGGTAGGCACGGGTGCGCGGCGGCGGCGCCAGGGACCGGGGCTTGCTCATAGAGGGACTGTAACCGCTGCTCGGAAGGGGTCGGACAGCACAGGTCGGACAGCACAGCGGCCCGGCCCCTGGGGAGGGACCGGGCCGCTGAGGGCGGTGCGACGACGCGTCAGCTCTCGGTCGTGGCGGCCGCGGCCTTCTTCGTCGTGCGGCGACGCGGGGCCTTGGGGGCCTCGGTCGTCCCAGCGGTGTCGGTGGCCTCCGCCGGAGCGGCGGCCGCCTTCTTCACCGTGCGGCGGCGCGGGGCCGCCTTCGGCTCGGAGGCGTCGGGCGCCTCGGCGGCGACGGCCTTCTTCGTCGTGCGGCGGCGAGGAGCCTTGGGGGCCTCCTCGACGACGGCGGCGACCTCGGCGACCTCGACGGCCGGGGCCTCGGCGGCGACGGCCTTCTTCGTCGTGCGGCGGCGAGGAGCCTTGGGGGCCTCCTCGACGACAGCGGCGACCTCGACGATCTCGGCGGCCACGGGGGCCGTCTCGACCACCGCGGCGGCGGCCTTCTTCGTCGTACGGCGGCGGGGGGCCTTCTTGGGCTCCTCGACCGTCTCGACCGGCTTGACCGCCTCGGCGACCGGAGCGACCGGCTCCGCCGCCGCGAGGGCGGCGGCCGCGGTCTCCACGGTCTGGAAGGTCACGGTCTCCTCGGGCTTCACGATGCGCGTACGGCGGCGGCGCGGGGCCTTGGGGGCCTCGTCCACCGGCGTGGCCTGCGCGACCACGGTAGCCACCGGGGCGGCAGTGGCCTTGGGAGCCACCGGAGCGGCGGTGACCACCGGAGCGGCCGCGGCCTTGGGAGCCGCGGGGGCCTCCTTCACCGGAGCGGCAGCGGCCTCCACGACCGGCGCGCCCGACGCGGCGCCCGTACGGGTGCGACGGCGGCGGCGCGGGGTGCGCGGCTCCGCCGGAGCGTCCTCGGCCACCGGAGCGACGGCGGCGGTGGTGGCTGCCGCCTCGTCCAGGGCGGATCCACCACGCGTACGGCGACGCTGGCGCGGGGTGCGCGTACGCTCCGGACGCTCCTCGGCCGCCGGGGCGGCCTGCTTGCGGCCGCGGCCGCCGCGGCCGCCGGGCTCGCCCAGGTCCTCGAGCTCCTCCGCGCCCAGACCCGCACGGGTCCGCTCGGCGCGCGGCAGGACACCCTTGGTGCCCGCCGGGATGTCCAGCTCCTCGAAGAGGTGCGGGGAGCTGGAGTAGGTCTCGACCGGGTCGTGGAAGTCCAGACCCAGCGCCTTGTTGATCAGCTGCCAGCGCGGGATGTCGTCCCAGTCGACCAGCGTCACCGCCGTGCCCTTGGCGCCCGCGCGGCCGGTGCGGCCCACGCGGTGGAGGAACGTCTTCTCGTCCTCGGGCGACTGGTAGTTGATGACGTGCGTGACGCCCTCGACGTCGATACCGCGGGCGGCGACGTCGGTGCAGACGAGCACGTCGACCTTGCCGTTGCGGAACGCGCGCAGAGCCTGCTCGCGGGCGCCCTGGCCCAGGTCGCCGTGGACCGCGCCGGACGCGAAGCCGCGCCGCTCCAGCTGCTCGGCGATGTCGGCCGCCGTGCGCTTCGTACGGCAGAAGATCATCGCGAGCCCGCGGCCGTTGGCCTGCAGGACGCGCGAGATCAGCTCCGGCTTGTCCATGGAGTGCGCGCGGTAGACGCGCTGCGTGATGTTGGCGACGGTCACGCCCTCGTCGTCCGGCGCGGTGGCGCGGATGTGCGTGGGCTGCGACATGTAGCGGCGGGCCAGACCGATGACGGCGCCCGGCATGGTCGCCGAGAACAGCATGGTCTGACGCTTCGCCGGAAGCATGTTGATGATCTTCTCGACGTCGGGCAGGAAGCCCAGGTCGAGCATCTCGTCTGCCTCGTCGAGGACCAGGGCCTTGACATGGGACAGGTCGAGCTTGCGCTGGCCGGCCAGGTCGAGCAGGCGGCCCGGGGTGCCGACGATCACGTCGACGCCCTTCTTGAGCGCCTCGACCTGGGGCTCGTACGCCCGGCCGCCGTAGATGGCGAGCACGCGGACGTTACGGACCTTGCCGGCGGTCAGCAGGTCGTTGGTGACCTGGGTGCACAGCTCGCGGGTCGGAACGACGACCAGTGCCTGCGGGGCGTCGGTCAGCTGCTCGGGCTTGGCCCGGCCGGCCTCGACGTCCGCGGGGACGGTGACGCGCTCCAGGAGGGGCAGACCGAAGCCGAGCGTCTTGCCGGTGCCGGTCTTGGCCTGGCCGATGACGTCGGTGCCGGAGAGGGCGACCGGGAGGGTCATCTCCTGGATGGGAAAGGGGGACACGATGCCGACGGCTTCGAGCGCCTCGGCCGTCTCGGGAAGAATCCCGAGCTCTCGGAAAGTCGTAGTCAGGGTGCTGCCTCTTCTGTGAGACGCGGCGCGAGGCGAACGCTGGGGGTCGTACCGTGCCGAGTCACTTCCGGCCGGATCGACGAATGGATCACAGCCGGGTGGCGCGGGACCACTGCCGTCGCTCGAGCGTCGTGCCGCTGAGGGTCCCTCCTGCGGGGGCGCGGGGAGGGTTGTCGGGTCGGAGCCAGTCGGGCCACCGACCGGGCATCCTCATTCATGAGTCGGCCCACCGGGTACGTCCGAACGTGCGAAAGCATGTCCGCATACTCAGCAGGCGCTTTACCACTGTACCCCGGAATCGCGCATGTGTGTTGGGAGAATTCGTGATGAGGGCGCGGTCACAGTGACTGACCAGGGCCTTACTCGGGTCGGCGAGCGGGCTATTGTGCGCTTCATGGAGACGCCTGACAACGCCACGCCCGCCGGAGAGAACGCCGCGGAGACCGCCGAAGAGTTCACCGGGATCGCCGCCCAGGACTGGGCCACGGCATCCGCCGAGCCGCAGTACCGTGCCGCGGTCGTCGACCTGCTCGGCGCGCTGGCCTACGGCGAGCTCGCGGCCTTCGAGCGCCTCGCCGAGGACGCGAAGCTCGCGCCGACGCTCGCGGACAAGGCGGAGCTGGCGAAGATGGCCTCCGCGGAGTTCCACCACTTCGAGCAGCTGCGGGACCGGCTGGCCGCCGTGGAGGCCGAGCCGACGGCCGCGATGGAGCCGTTCGCCAAGGCGCTGGACGACTTCCACCGGCAGACCGCGCCGTCGGACTGGCTGGAGGGCCTGGTCAAGGCGTATGTAGGCGACTCGATCGCCAGCGACTTCTACCGGGAGGTGGCGGCCCGTCTCGACTCCGACACGCGCGGGCTCGTGCTCTCGGTGCTCGACGACACGGGCCACGGCAACTTCGCCGTGGAAAAGGTCCGCGCCGCGATCGAGGCCGACCCGCGCGTCGGCGGACGGCTCGCGCTGTGGGCGCGCCGGCTGATGGGCGAGGCGCTCTCGCAGGCGCAGCGCGTGGTCGCCGAGCGCGACGCGCTGTCCACGATGCTGGTCGGCGGTGTGGCGGACGGCTTCGACCTGGCGGAGGTCGGCCGGATGTTCTCCCGGATCACCGAGGCCCACACCAAGCGCATGGCGGCGCTGGGTCTGGCGGCGTGACAGTCGTTCCTCGGCGGCGGCGCTGTTCACGCCGCCGCTGATCGGCGCAGACGGCGCGAGGCCGGGCGGATCAGCAGCGAGAGCAGGACAGCCGCGATCGCGACCGCCCCGATCAGTGTGGCCAGGGCGTGGCCGGGGCCCAGGGCCCCATGGGTCACCAGGGCGCCGAACACGGCACCCAGTGAGCCCGTGGTGAGGACGACCCCACGTGCGGGGAGGCGGTCGGGCAGCCGGTGCACGGCGGCCCAGGCCAGGGCGAGTCCGAGCAGGGCGGAGCCGAGGGCTTCCAGGAACACGGGATCACCTCGCGTGCGGTGCGGGGCGGGCAATTCGGTCGTAGGCCGTACTACCCGGGCCGCCCCGGACGCAATCCTCCTCGGCGCCCCTCACCAGGACATTCGCCCACGGCGTAGGCCCGAGGTGGCCCGAGCCGAGGCCAGGACGCACGGAAGGCCCGGCGGATCGGAATCCGCCGGGCCTTCCCCTGTTCAGCCGTACGCCTCAGAGCGCGCCGAAGCCCACCCGGCGGACCGCGGGCTCACCGATCTCCACGTACGCGATCTTCTCGGCCGGGATCAGGACCTTGCGGCCCTTCTCGTCCGTGAGGCTGAGCAGGGTCGCCTTGCCGGCCAGCGCGTCGGCCACGGCGCGCTCGACCTCCTCGGCGGACTGCCCGCTCTCCAGAACGATCTCCCGGGGTGCGTGCTGCACGCCGATCTTGACCTCCACGGCTATGTCCCTCCGAACGGTCAGCGTTGCGCGTCTCCCGCGCCGTACGCTGCACACATTAGCCCGGCGAGGGGACCCGTACGGCGCACCCGCGGAACGCCAGGAGCGAACAGCCGGAAGCGGCCGGCCGGCAGCGAGCGGGCTCGGTGGCGGCTCAGCGGCCCTCGGCGGGCGGCTGGCCGTCCGTCGGGTGCAGCGGGAAGCCGGCGATACCGCGCCAGGCCAGCGAGGTCAGCAGCGCCACCGCCTTGTCGCGGGGGATGGCGGACTCGCTCGAGAGCCAATAGCGCGCCACGACCTGTGAGACGCCGCCCAGGCCCACGGCCAGCAGCATCGACTCGTCCTTGGACAGGCCCGTGTCCTCGGCGATCACGTCCGAGATCGCCTCGGCGCACTGCAGGCTGACCCGGTCCACCCGCTCGCGCACGGCCGGCTCGTTGGTCAGGTCGGACTCGAAGACCAGACGGAACGCGCCGCCCTCGTCCTCCACGTACGCGAAGTACGCGTCCATCGTCGCCTCGACCCGGAGCTTGTTGTCCGTCGTGGACGCCAGCGCCGTGCGCACGGCCTGGAGGAGCGCCTCGCAGTGCTGGTCGAGCAGGGCCAGGTAGAGCTCCAGCTTGCCCGGGAAGTGCTGGTAGAGCACCGGCTTGCTGACGCCCGCCCGTTCGGCGATGTCGTCCATCGCGGCGGAGTGGTACCCCTGCGCGACGAACACCTCCTGGGCCGCACCCAGAAGCTGATTCCGTCGGGCTCGGCGCGGCAGGCGCGTGCCCCGAGGGCGTGCTGCCTCTGTCTGCTCGATGGCTGTCACGCCGCCTCCCAAAAATCGATCCATGCGCGCTGTGGCGCCGCGCCCGCCATCGTACTTTTGGGTAACCCGGCTGTGCGCGGTGCGGACGCAGAATTTCACGGACCGGACGCCCGGGGCGACAGGAGATTCAAGATTAAACCGAACAAATCACCGGTAGTCGTCTTCGTCCAGGGTGACGACCCGTGCCTGTTCGGACGCGTCCGCCGGGTTCGCGGAGTCCTGTTCGAGATGCGTGGGATGCTCGTCCTCCTGCTGCTGGACATCCGTGTGCTGCTCGGCGGCGTCGGCCTCCGGGATTTCCTCGTCGAGCACTGCGACCTCTTCCTCGGCGAATGTGTCCGGCTCGGTCGGATCGACAGTCATGCGATTCCTTCCGGCATGCGGGTCCTCTCCGATGGCCCTCTCTTCGAGCGTAGGAGCACACCCCGCGCGGCGCACCCGTACCTGTGACGCCACCCACACGCGCTGCCGCGTGATCGTCTCGTAATATTGCGGCCATGTCGTCGACCGAGCTGCCGGAAACCCGGACCGCTGCCGCTCCGCCCGCGTCGCGGGTCCGCACCGTACGGGTCGCGGACGGCGAGGAGTTGCGCTCCGTCGCCCTGCCCGGGCTCTCGCTGACCGTCCGCGCCCGGCCCGGCAACCGGCCGGGGCTCGCGCCCGCGCTCTACGTCCACGGCCTCGGCGGCTCCTCGCAGAACTGGTCCGCTCTGATGCCGCTGCTCGCCGACCACGTCGACGGGGAGGCCGTCGACCTGCCCGGCTTCGGCGACTCCGCGCCGCCCGACGACAGCAACTACTCGGTCACCGGACACGCCCGGGCGGTCATCCGACTCCTCGACGCACGCGGCCGCGGACCGGTTCACCTGATCGGCAACTCGCTCGGCGGCGCCGTCTCCACCCGGGTCGCCGCCGTCCGCCCCGACCTGGTCCGCACCCTCACCCTGGTCTCGCCGGCCCTGCCCGAGCTGCGCGCCCAGCGCAGCGCCTGGCCGACCGTGTTCCTCGCTCTGCCGGGGGTCGCGCCCCTGTTCGCGAAGCTGACCAAGGACTGGACGCCGGAGCAGCGGGTCCGCGGAGTGCTCTCCCTCTGTTACGGAGACCCCGGCCGGGTCACCGACGAGGGCTTCCGCCATGCGGTGGAGGAGATGGAGCGGCGCCTGGAACTCCCGTACTTCTGGGACGTCATGGCCCGGTCCTCGCGCGGCATCGTCGACGCGTACACGCTCGGCGGTCAACACGGTCTGTGGCGGCAGGCGGAACGGGTGCTCGCACCGACGCTGCTCATCTACGGCGGCCGTGACCAGCTCGTTTCGTTCCGGATGGCGCGCAAGGCGGCCGCCGCGTTCCGCGGCTCGCGCCTCCTGACGCTTCCCGACGCCGGGCATGTGGCGATGATGGAGTACCCCGAGACGGTCGCCACGGCCGTACGGGAGCTGATCGAAGCCGGCGAAGAGGCCGGCACAGTCAACAGCGGCGGGAGCTGATCCGGGGCGTGGGACGACATAGTCGGAAGGGCCCCGCGCCCGCTCCCCCGGCCGAACCGGGGCAGCGGGAAGCGGCGGCGCCGGGGACGGGACGCCGCAGGCGCGCGCCGGGCCAGGACGGGTACGCGCCGGAGGCGTACGGACAGCAGAGTCCGTACGGGCAGGGCGGCTACGGTCGCCAGGGCGGCGCCGGACCGAGGCACGGGGCGGGACCGCAGCAGGGGGCCGGGCAGACCGGCTACGCCCAGGGCGCCTACGGGCAGAGCCCGGGGACACAGAGCACGTACGGGCAGAGCCCGGGAACACAGAGCGGGTACGGGCAGCGGCCGGGGCCGCAGGGCTCGTACGGGCAGAGCGGCGGGGCCGGCCGGCCGGTCTGGGACACGCCGATGCACGGCACGCCGATGTACACCGCCCCCGCCGACACGGCCGTACGGGGCGGGCATCCCGAACACGCCGAGACGCCGCCGCGGCCCCAGCGCTACGGAGACCTGCAAGGACCGCGTCGCCCGGAGCGGGACGAGACCGCCGCGCAGACCCCGTTCATCCCGGGGCAGCGGCGCGAGACCGCCCCCGAGGAACTCCCCGAGCAGCCCCCGGCCCGGACCGGCGGCAAGGGCCGGACCCTCACCGGCATCGCCGCCGCCGCCGTCACCACCGTCCTCGCCGTCGTCGTGGCCGGCCAGGTGGCCGAAGGGGGCTCGGGCAGCCCCCTGGCCCACTCGGCCGACGGCTCCGCCGACCGGCCCGTCGAGGACGGCAGCGCCTCGCGCTCCGACAACCGGCCGACACCCCCGCAGGCCGCGCCCGCCGAGCCTGCCGCGCCCGCGCCGCCCACGTACGAGCAGTTGATGACCCGTCAGTTCCCCATCGACCCCAAGCTCAAGGGCTCGGGCGAGTTCGAGGCGGTGGCCGGCTTCGAGAAGGCGCCCGGCAAGGGCCGCAAGATCCGCTACCGGGTCGATGTCGAGAAGGGGCTCGGACTCGACGCCGCGCTCTTCGCGCAGGCCGTCCAGAAGACCCTCAACGACCGGCGGAGCTGGGCCGGTCAGGGCGAGATGACCTTCGAGCGGATCTCCAGCGGGGAGCCCGAGTTCGTCATCACCCTCGCCAGTCCCGGCACCACCGGCACCTGGTGCGCGAAGTCCGGCCTGGACACCACCGTCGACAACGTCTCCTGCGACTCCGCGTCCACCTCCCGCGTGATGATCAACGCGTTCCGCTGGGCCCAGGGCTCGGACACCTTCGGCGACAAGGCGATGTTCGCCTACCGCCAGATGCTCATCAACCACGAGGTCGGACACCGCCTCGGGCACGACCACGTGAGCTGCCGCACGCCCGGAGCGCTCGCCCCCGTGATGCAGCAGCAGACCAAGTCGCTGGACATCGACGGCATCAAGTGCCGCCCCAACCCCTGGGTGCATCCAGGGAGTTGAGGCGCCGTCCGATCACGGTCCGACCGCATCGCGAGACGCGCGTCTCGGAATTCGCCGATCGTGCGTTGACATCGGTCCCACGGTCGTAGATATTTCTCGGCATGTCGCACCGTCACGTCACCTTCGAGCGCGCCGCCATCGAGCTGGCGCTCATCGGCGTGAGCGGACACACCGTGGCCGACATTCTCTGTAGCTGACTCCGCCCGAGCGCGCGTCGGCCCTTCTCCTCCTTCCCGGACCCAGCCGCCGCATTTCCGCGCACGGGCGCTCTCCCGCTCGCAGGCGCGGCCTTCACGTATTCACCGGGGCACTCCCTCTCGTCGCCGCTGCCCGCGTGCGGAATTTCTCGCGTTCCCTTTCGCCGCAGCACGCGGTGTCCATTCGAGAGGTCTTCCCATGCGTCAACCGTCCGTCATATCGCGCCGCCTGGCAGCGGCCGCCATCGGTCTCGTCCTGACCTCGGGCGCGGTTGCCTGCGCCGGTCCCAAGGACGGTGACGCCAAGGCCGCCGGTGGGGCGAACGAGGGCGCGCCGCAGAAGGGCGGCACCCTGACCGTCCTCAACGCCGACGCCCAGTCCGACTTCGACCCCGCCCGCCTCTACACCTCCGGCGGCGGAAACGTCCCCACCCTCGTCTTCCGTACGCTCACCACCCGCAACCGCGAGGCGGGCGCCGCCGGCACCCAGGTCGTCCCCGACCTCGCCACCGACATCGGCCGCCCCAACAAGGACGCCACCGAGTGGACGTACACGCTGAAGGACGGCCTCAAGTTCGAGGACGGCACCCCGATCACCAGCGCCGACGTCAAGTACGGCATCGAGCGCTCCTTCGCGGCCGAACTCTCCGGAGGCGCCCCGTACTTGCGTGACTGGCTGGTCGGTGGAGACACCTACCAGGGTCCGTACAAGGCCGCGCCCGACGGACAGAAGGGGAAGGGCCTCGACTCGATCGTCACGCCCGACTCGAAGACGATCGTCTTCAAGCTGAAGAAGCCCGAGGGCGAGTTCCCGTTCCTCGCCACCCAGACCCAGTTCGCCCCGGTCCCCAAGGCCAAGGACACCGGCGCGAAGTACGAGGAGCACCCGATCTCCTCCGGCCCGTACAAGGTCGTGAAGAACGAGAACGACGGCGAGCACCTCGTCCTGGAGCGCAACGAGCACTGGGACCCCAAGACCGACGAAGAGCGCAAGGCCTATCCCGACAAGATCGACGTCAGGTCGGGTCTGGACGAGGCCGTCATCAACCAGCGCCTGTCCACCTCCTCGGGCGCGGACGCCGCCGCCATCACGACCGACACCAACCTCGGCCCGGCCGAGCTCGCCCAGATCGGCTCCGACAAAGAGCTCGCCGCCCGCGTCGGCACCGGCCACTTCGGCTTCACCAACTACATCGCGTTCAACCCGAAGGTGAAGCCCTTCGACAACATCAAGGTGCGCCAGGCGATCTCGTACGCGATCAACCGCACCAGCGTCGTCAACGCGGCCGGCGGCTCCGCGCTCGCCGAGCCCGCCACCACCTTCCTGCCCGAGCAGAAGGCCTTCGGCTTCACGGCCTACGACCACTTCCCGGCAGGCAAAACCGGTGACCCGGCCAAGGCCAAGGAGCTCCTGAAAGAGGCCGGTCACCCGAACGGTCTCACCGTCACGCTGCTGCACTCCACCGCGCAGAACCGCACGACCAGCCCGGAGATCGCCACCGCCGTCCAGGAGGCGCTCGGCAAGGCCGGCATCACGGTGAAGCTCGACGGCCAGGAGCCCAACGCCTTCAACGAGAAGCGGTGGAGCGTCAAGGACGCGCCCGGCTTCTTCCTCTCCCGCTGGGGCGCCGACTGGCCGGCCGGCGGCCCGTTCCTCGCGCCGATCTTCGACGGCCGCCAGATCGTCACCGACGGCTCCAACTACAACCACGCGCAGCTCAACGACCCCGCGGTCAACAAGGAGATCGACGAGATCAACAAGCTGACCGACCTCAAGGCCGCCGCCGCCCGCTGGGGCGCGCTCGACAAGAAGATCGGCGAGCAGGCGCTCGACGTGCCGCTCTTCCACCCCGTCTACAAGCGGCTCGTCGGCAAGGACGTCAAGAACGTCGTCATCAGCGATTGGACCGGCGTCCTCGACATCTCGCTGGTCGCGGTCAAGTGACGGCACTGACCGAAGCGACGGTGCCCGTGGCGGAGATCCCCGCCACGGGCACCGCCCGGCAGGTGTGGCGGCGCCTTCGCACCCGACCCTCGGCGTTCGTCGCCGCCGGAGTCCTCGCCCTGCTGGTTCTCCTCGCGGCCGCCGCGCCGCTCCTCGCCGCGCTGGCCGGCCAGGACGCCACCACGTACCACGACGACCTCGTCGACTCGGCCCGCGGCGGGGTCCCGCTCGGCTCCTTCGGCGGGATCAGTGGTGACCACTGGCTCGGCGTCGAACCGGGCACCGGTCGCGACCTGTTCGTACGGCTTCTCCACGGCGCCCGGATCTCCCTCCTCGTCGCCGTCGGCGCGACGGCCGTCCAGGTGTTCATCGGGCTCGTGATCGGTCTGGCCGCGGGGCTCGGCAACCGTGTCGTCGACGCCGTCCTCGGCCGGCTGACCGACGTCCTGGTCGCGCTGCCGATGCTGGTCCTCGCCATCGCCCTGACCGCCGTCGTTCCCCCGGACTTCCCGCGCCCCCTGTTGCTGATCCTGGTGATCGGCGTCCTGGGCTGGGGCGGTACGTCCAAGATCGTGCGAGCGCAGACCCTCACCCTCAAGAGCCTGGACTTCGTGGCCGCGGCGCGGCTCGCGGGCTCCGGCCGGTGGCGGGTGGCCCGGCGTGAGCTCGTCCCGTCGCTCGCCGCGCCCGTCATCACGTACGCGGCGATCCTCGTGCCCGTGAACATGGTCGTCGAGGCCTCGCTCTCCTTCCTCGGTGTGGGCGTGAAGCCGCCGACGCCCTCATGGGGGCAGATGCTGTCCTCCGCGCAGACCTGGTTCCGAGCCGACCCGACGTACGTGCTGCTGCCCGCCGGACTGCTCTTCGTGACCGTGCTCGCCTTCACGGTGCTCGGGGACGCGGTGCGCGCGGCGCTCGACCCGCGCGAGGCGAGCCGGCTGAGCGTCGGCACCCGCAAGGAATCGCGCGAGGAACCGCGCAAGCAATCGCGCGGGGAACCGCTCAAGCCACCGAGCAAGGAATCGCCCAGGGAGCAGTCCTCATGACGCGATTCGTCGTACAACGGCTCGCGGGGGCCGTACTCGTGCTCCTCGCGCTGTCCGTCCTCGTCTACGCGCTGTTCTACCTCGCGCCCGGCGACCCCGCCCGGCTCGCCTGCGGCGAACGCTGCAACCCGCAGCAGGTCGCCCAGGTGCGCGAGCAGCTCGGTCTGGATCAGAGTGTCCTGGCGCAGTACGGCCAGTTCCTCCAGGGCATCGTGGCCGGCCGCGACTACAGCACCGGTACCTCCGTGCTCCACTGCGACGCGCCCTGCCTCGGGCTCTCCTACCAGACCGACCAGCAGGTCACCCAGCTCGTCATCGAGCGGCTGCCCGCCACCGCCTCGCTCGCCCTGGGCGCGATGGTCATCTGGCTCTTCCTGGGCGTCGGCACCGGGCTGCTCTCGGCGCTGCGCCGCGGCGGCCTCACCGAGCGGACCCTGACCGTGCTGACGCTCGCCGGGACCGGCACGCCCGTCTTCATCCTCGGGCTGCTCCTGCTGATGGCGGTCTGCGCGTATCTGCAGTGGCTGCCGTTCCCGACGTACGTGCCGCTGGGCGACGACCCCGAGCAGTGGGCGTGGAACATGCTCCTGCCCTGGATCACCCTCGGCTTCTTCGAGTCCGCCAAGTACGCCCGGCTGACCAGGAGTTCCACCCTGGAGACGCTCGCCGAGGACCATATCCGCACCCTCCGGGCGTACGGCGTGGCCGAGCGGACCGTGGTCGGCCGGCACGCGCTGCGCGGCGCCGTGCCGCCGGTGATCGCGCTCAGCGCGGTCGACCTCGGTTCGATGTTCGGCGGGGCGGTGCTCACCGAGTCGCTCTTCGGCATCCCCGGGCTCGGCAAGACCCTCATCGACGGGGTGCGCGATATCGACCTGCCGGTGGTGGTGGGTGTGGTGATGGTGATCGGCACGGCCGCGGTCCTGGCGAACGTGATCGCCGACCTGCTGTACGCCGCCGCCGACCGAAGGGTGGTACTGACATGACCTCGCTGGTGGAGGTCGCCGACCTCACGGTGGAGTTCGACGGGGGCGTACGGGCCGTGGACGGACTGTCGTTCACCCTGGACGCGGGCCGGGCGCTGGCCCTGGTCGGCGAGTCCGGCAGCGGGAAGTCGACGGTCGCTGGCGCGCTCCTCGGGCTGTACCGGGGGACGGGCGCACGAGTGGAGGGGACGGTCGAGGTCGGCGGGATCGACGTCGGACGGGCCTCCGCCGCCGAACTGCGCGCGCTGCGGGGCGGAGTGGCGGCGATGGTCTTCCAGGATCCGCTGTCGTCCCTGGACCCGTACATCGGGATCGGCGACCAGATCGCCGAGGTGTACCGGATCCATCACCCGGCATCCAGAAGGGCCGCCCATGCCCGCGCGGTCGAGGTCCTGGACCGCGTCGGCATCCCGGACGCCGCGCGTCGCTCCCGCTCGCGCCCGCACGAGTTCAGCGGCGGCATGCGCCAGCGGGCGCTCATCGCGATGGCCCTCGCCTGCGAGCCGCGGCTGCTGATCGCCGACGAACCGACCACCGCGCTCGACGTCACCGTCCAGGCCCAGATCCTCGACCTGCTGCACGAGCTGCGGCGCGAGACCGGCATGGGCCTGCTCCTGGTCACCCACGACGTGGGCGTGGCCGCGGAGAGCGTCGACGACGTGCTCGTCATGCGGGCGGGGCGTGAGGTCGAACGCGGTCCGGTACGGGACGTCCTCGCCGCTCCCTCGGAGCCGTACACCCGGACCCTGCTCACCGCAGTGCCACGCCTCGACGGCCCCTTGCGCGAGCGGCCGCGCACAGGGGGCGAGCCGCTGCTCGAAGCCGTCGACCTGCGGCGGGAGTTCGGGCGAGGGAAGGCGCGCGTCGCCGCCGTCGACGGAGTGTCGCTCGCCGTGCGGGCGGGGGAGACCCTGGGGATCGTGGGGGAATCCGGCAGCGGCAAGACGACGCTCGGCCGGATGCTGGTGCGGCTGCTCGATCCGAGCGGCGGCCGGCTCCGCTACGGCGGTACGGAGCTCGCCGGCCTCTCGCGCGAGCTGCAGATGGTGTTCCAGGATCCCGTTGCCTCGCTCAACCCGCGCCGCTCGATCGGTGAGTCCGTCGCGGACCCGCTGCGCGCCTCGGGCGACCGCGACGAATCCCGGATCCGGTCGCGGGTACGGGGGCTGCTCGACCGGGTCGGACTCGACCCCGACCGCTACGACGCCTACCCGCACGAGTTCAGCGGAGGGCAGCGCCAGCGCGTCGGCATCGCCCGCGCGCTCGCCGCGGAACCGAAACTGATCGTCTGCGACGAACCCGTCTCCGCGCTCGACGTGACCACCCAGGCACAGGTCACCGCGCTCCTCGCGGAGCTGCAGCGCGAACTCGGTCTCGCCCTGGTCTTCATCGCCCACGACCTCGCCGTGGTGCGGCAGGTCAGCGACCGGGTCGCGGTCATGCGCAAGGGCCGGATCGTCGAGCAGGGTCCGGTCGAGGAGGTGTACGGCTCGCCCCGGGATCCGTACACGAGAGAGCTGCTCGCCGCCGTCCCCTCCCTCGATCCCGTCCTCGCGGCGGAGCGCCGGGAGCGGCGCCAGGAGAAGCGCCAGGAGCTGGCCGCAGCCTGACTCAGTGTGATCGAAACGCCCCGTAGCGCGACGGAACGCGACCGGGGTGGGAAAGTTACGTGCATTCACCCCTTCCGGTGGCGCGACGGACAACCGTCCGTCGGTGCGCTGTACAAGGTCTATGACTCATCCAGCGTACACAAAGTTGAGTCTATTC
>NZ_JBEYYW010000042.1:0-56884 GCF_040645695.1 Streptomyces sp. NPDC046712
GGCGTCCTTGCCGGCCCGGAACGCATCGAGGTCGTAGAAGGCGCTGGCGGCGTGGATCGGGACCCGTTCGTCCCAGCGGGCGCGGTTGGCCTCGCCGCGGACCGGGCCAGGCCGAACTCCCTGTCTGGAAAGGGGGATACAACGCCCCACCGCGACGTGCGTCTACGCGTCGAGGGCACTCCCCCCGACGGTCACCGTGCCGTCGTTCCGGCGCCGGCCGGAACGACGGCGGTTCCTCGTGCCCGGGTGGCGACGATGGGCTCTGTCAGCACCTCGGCCCGGCCGGTGTCGTCGACCGTGCGGCAGATGACGCGCAGTTCGAAGTCGACGGTCCGGCTACGGGTCCCCTTCGACGCCAGGCGGGCCTCGGCCTCGACGACGTCGCCGCCGCGGACCGGGGCGAGGAACTCGACCGACGCGTACCCGGCGAACAGGCTCTCGTGGCCGTCGATGGCGATCGCCAGGTGCGTGCCGGCGTCTCCGAACAGCTTCAGCCCGAAGGCCCCGTCGACCAGGTTCCCCGCGTAGTGCGCCTCGGAGTGGGCGACATAGCGCTGGTGCACGACCTTCATGCGATCTCCTCGTCGATGCGGCCGATACGGCGGGCGACGGTCGCGCCGTCGAGCCCGATACCGGGGTAGCCGTGCTTGGCGAGGTCGGTACACATCCGGCGGTACTTGCCGACGCCGCCCACGTAGCCGAGGAACGTCGTCGGCTTGCCGGTCACGTTCGAACCCCGGTACCAGGAGTCGGTGGTCGCGTACAGCGTCTGGTTCACCGTGTCCTCGGTGATCTTCACCCAGTCGTCCTGGGCTTCGGCCGTCGGCTCGATGACCTCGGCGCCCTCCGCCCTCGCGTGTCCGATCAGATCGATGATCCAGTCGACGGCCTGCTCGATGGTGACCACGACATTGCTCGCCAGTGCCGGGCTCTGCGGTCCGGCGATCATGAAGAAGTTCGGGAACCCGGCGGTCATGATGCCCAGGTACGTCCTGACTCCGTCGCTCCACGCGTCCTGCAGCCTGCCGAACTCCGGGGCCGAGACGTTGAGCGCGAACAGAGGGCCGGTGAAGGCGTCGAATCCGATCGCCATCACGAGGGCGTCGACCTCGTAGGAGCCGCCCGCCGTGACGATGCTGTCGCTCGTCATGGTCTCGATGGGCTGGTCGCGCAGGGAGACCACCGAGACGTTCGGGCGGTTGAAGGTCTCGTAGTAGTCGGTGCCGAAGCAGCTGCGCTTGGCGCCGAGTGCGTGGAAGCGGGGCTCGAGGACGGCGGCGGTCTCAGGGTCCTGGACGATCTGGCGGATCTTCTCGCGCACGAACTCCGCCGCGGTCTCATTGGCCCTCGCGTCGGTCAGCAGATCGGAGAACTCGCCGCCGACACCGGTGAACCCGCTGCGCTCATAGGCCTTCTCGTAGCGCTCGCGCCGCTCCTCGTCTGAGACGTCGAACGCCGCGGCATCCGGGATGCGGTCCGGGATGCCGCCGAGCGAGTGGCGGCACTCCTCGCGGATCGCCGCGTAACTGCTCTTGATCTCGTCGACGACATCGGCCGACAGCGGGGCGTTCCGGGCCGGGAACACGTAGTTGGGGGTGCGCTGGAACACGGTGAGGTGCTCGGCGACCTCGGCGATGAGCGGAATGCACTGCACCGCGGACGACCCGGTGCCGATCACGGCGACGCGCTTGCCCGCCAGATCGCTCAGCGGGATGTTCCACCGGCTCGTCGAGACCGTGGTCCCGGTGAAGTTCTCCAGGCCCGGCACGTCGAAGTCCTTGGGCGTCGAGAGGCCTCCCGAGCCGGCGAGCAGATAGCGACCCCGCCGGGTCTCGCCGGAGTCGAGGGCCACCTCCCAGAGGCGCTCGTCCGGGAGCCAGGTCGCCGAGGTCACCCGGGTGTTGAAGCTGAAGTGCCGGCGCAGGTCGAAGCGGTCCGCGACGTGATCGATGTAGCTGAGGATCTCGGCCTGCGGAGCGAAGCGCTCGCTCCAGGTCCATTCCTGCTGCAGCTCTTCGCTGAACGAGTACGAGTAGTAGACGCTCTCGACGTCGCACCGCGCACCGGGGTACGTGTTCCAGTACCACGTGCCGCCGACGGTGGGCGCGACCTCGAATCCGGCGAATGTCCAGCCCTTCTCGGCGACCTTGTAGGCGGCGTAGAGGCCGGAGAATCCCGCACCGACACAGAGGACGTCGACGACGGGGGCGGCGACGGGAGTTTTGTCTGTCATGCATCTGCCTTCGGGTAGTCGAAACGCGGGCGGCATCCGGCCGTCAGCCGCGGCGGGGAGCCGTTCACCCTCGGTACGCCGAGGAGCCCGTATGGGTCATTCGACTTGGTCGTATGACCGACTCAGGCTAGTCAGCGGCCCGAGTGGCGGTCAATAGTCGAATCCGAATCGAGTTGCGCGGCCGCGCATGCTCACGCGTCGGCGACGTCCCGCAGGTGGCGCGCCACCTGGGCGATCGCCTCGTCCGTCCTGGCGAACACGCCCACCTCGGTGAAGAAGCCGTGGAACACACCGGCGCAGCGGGTCGCGGTGACCTCGACGCCGTCCCGCCGCAGCCTCTCGGCATACGCCTCGGCATCGTCGCGAAGCGGGTCGACGGCGGCGGTGAGAACGAGTGCCGGCGGGAGACCGCGCAGTGATTCGGCGCGCATCGGGGCCGCGAGATGGTCGACGCCTCCCACATGGTCCGGTCCGAGGTACTGCTCCCAGAACCAGCGAGCGTCCGCCCCGGTCAACAGGGGTGCGTCGGCGAACTCGGTCCAGGATGGGGTGGCGAACGAATCGTCGACGGCGGGATAGACGAGCACCTGGGACACGGGCTGCGCGAGCCCCAGGTCCCGAAGCTTGAGGCAGAGTGCGGTGGCCAGATTGCCGCCCGCGGAATCTCCCCCCACGGCCACCATGTCCGGATCGATGCCGAGCCCGGCAGCCGACCGGCGCAGCCAGGCGAACGCGTCGAAGCAGTCGTCGAGCGCTGCCGGATAGGGGTTCTCCGGCGCGAGCCGGTACTCCAGGGAGAACACCGCCCACCCGGATCGGGCGGCGATCGCGCGGCAGACCTCGTCGACTCCGTCGAGGGTGCCGAGCACGAATCCGCCACCGTGTAGATACACCAGCGCCGGGCGAGGGCCCGTGGACTCCGATGAGCCGTCCGGGTGGTAGAGGCGCGCGCGGAGCTCGCCGGAGCGGGCGGGCAGGGTCAGGCGATCGACCCGGTCGAGGTGGGTCAGGGGCCGCTCCGGCGGTGTGGTGCCCAGGAGTTTCCGTGCCGCTTCCGGACCCAGTTCGCGCACCGGCTTCTTGAGGGTTTCGGCGATGAGGCGGGCGACGAACTGCGCATCGGCGTCCAACTGATCCCAGTACGGGGGCTGCGCGTCGTTCACGGCGGGACCTCTCTGAAGTCATTGACATGTGGTAACCCGTGCCCCACCATCCTAGTCATCTGATCGAGTCACTTGACCAAGTCGATCACCCCATGCGAGATCCGGAGCGGCCGATGCGCGGCGCGCGCGATCTCCCGAAGTCGAAAGGACTGGAGGATGACCGAAACCACTACGGTCCCTGCGGTGTCCGGCGCAGAGGCGGCCGGAGAGGTCGTCATTCGAATCGAGGACGATGCGACTCCCCTCGTTCGGTTGATCGGCCGCACCCTGCGGGATTCCGCCCGCGCAGGCCATGCGCTCCCGGTGCTGCACAAGGCGGCCGCCACGGTGGCGATCCGGTCCCACGACACGCCGCAGGCGGCGACGATCACCTTCGGCGGCGGCGTCGTCGCCGTTTCGAGCGGAGTCCCCGACGAACCCGACGCCGCGATCACCGTCGACCTGAACGCCCGCTTCGCGCCCGCTGAAGCTCCCGCGGGCGACGCCGAGTTCGCTGCGGACGCGCTGTTCGCGCTGTCGCCGCCGGTACCGGGTTGGCAGGCCGCCGCCGAGCACTTCTGGACTGCCGCGCGTTCCGTGCAGGGGATTCCTGACGTGCTCGTCGCGGTCACCGAAGGCCCCGAGGGCCTGGAGCAGGTCGTGCTCGGCGAGGGCTCGACGCAGTACCTGATCGCCGGAGCCCCCGAGACGCTCGCCGGCGTGTTCTCCGGAGCCGACGACCTGCTCGCTGTCCTGTCCACGGGTGTGCTCGGGGTTCAGGGCACCCTTTCTCAGCTGTCGGTCATGGTCGGCGCATCCTGGAAGGTTCGTTACGATGTCTGAACTCACCCAGCCCGTCACGGGAGTTGACGTCCGTGACGCCGGCACTCGGGCCGTCCGGCTCGAGGCGACGAACCACGACGGCTCGTTCCTCGGCAAGACCGTGGCGCCGAAGAAGTTCGCCTCGGGCGTGGACTCGGGGTTCGCCTTCGCCGACCTCCTGTTCGGGCTCGACCTCGGCAACGCCCCGGCCTTGGGCTTCGCCTTCCCCGACTGGCGCGGGCATCTGGACGACGTCTACTTCCGCCCCGACATGTCGACCCTGGTCGAGTGGGAGCCGGGTCTCGACGCCGTGGTCGGCGACTACTGGCTGAAGGACGGCACACCGGTCCCTCTCTGTCCGCGCAACCTCACGCGGAAGATGATCGGCCGCCTCGCCTCGCTCGGCTTCACCGCGACCGTCGCCGTCGAGATCGAGGCGACCGTCTTCGAGGAGTCGATCCACGAGGCGCGCGCACGCGGATACCGAGACCTCACCCCGCTCGGCGGGAGTGCGGGTACGGCCTACCACCTCGCGAAGTCGAAGGACTGGAGCGGGTACATGAACGCCGTCGCCGACCGGCTCGAAGCGGTGGGCATCGAGTGGGAGGCCTGGAGCGACGAGGACGCCGCCGGTCAGGTCGAGATCAACTTGGCTCCCGGCGACCCGATCACGATCTGTGACGCCTGGGCACGGACCCGCCAGATCATGCGCGAGGTCGCGTTCGACCGCGGGCACACGGTCACCTTCATGGCCAAGCCCACCGCGGGTTACGGACAGGCCTCGCACATCAATCTGTCTCTGCAGCGCGACGGCGTCAACGCGTTCTACGCGGAGGCGGGGCCGTCGGAGACGATGCGCCATGCCATCGGCGGCCTGCTCGCGACGCTCGAGGGCAACTGCTCGATCGTGCTACCGCAGATCACCTCGTACCGGCGCCTGGTGGATCTCAGCGGCCCGCCGGTCACCGTCAGCTGGGGCATCAGCAACAAGACCACCGCGGTCCGGGCGGTATGCGGACATCCGTCGTACTCCCGCCTGGAGTACCGGGTCCCGGGGGCGGACGCGAACCTGTACCTCGCGCTGGCCGGCGTGCTGGCCGGTGTGATCGCAGGTCTGGAACGCAAGATCGAACCGCCGGAGCCGGTCACCGACATGGCGTGGTGCATGCCGCCCGGGATCATCACACGCCTGCCGGACACCATCACGAAGGCCGCCGCCGCACTCGAAGCCGATCCGATCCTTCGCGACCTCCTCGGCTCCGACTTCGTGGACTACTGGGTCGGATCACGCCGGTGGGAGTGGATGCAGTTCCACACCGCGGGCGGTGACCCGTTCACCGAACTCTCCCCGTGGGAGTCCACCCGATACTTCGAACTGCCGTGAGCGGGCAGGGCGATGCGTCGACCCCGGCGCTGCCGCTCATCGGCATCACCGGTCGGCGGATCCGGCTGGACCTGATCAGGGGTGCGGACCCCCGGTACGGCGATCGCTGCGCCGACAGCTACATGTCCGACTACGGCATCCGGATCGCACAGGCCGGCGGGCTCCCGGTGAACCTCTCGTACGAGACGGATCCGGAGGCGGTCTGCCACTGGCTGGCCGGCGTCGTCATCACCGGCGGGCAGGACCTGCATCCGGCGTGCTGGGGCGGGGACCCGTCCGTGGTCCGCGACGTCGACCCGCGTACGGACCCCATGGTCCACGACCCCGAGCGGGACGCGTACGAGCTCGCACTCGTGCGCGCCGCGCTCGACCGAGGGATCCCGGTGCTCGCCGTATGCAGGGGCATGCAGATCCTCAACGTCGCGCTCGGCGGCACGCTCATCGCCGACCTGCCGCCCGGCGAGGTGCGGCACCTGTCGCAGGAGGCCGCGCTCACCGACGGCACGGACGATCACCTCGTGACCTTCGAGCCCGGCTCGATCGTGGCGGGACTGTTCGGGGCGCGGACCGTCACCAACTCGTGGCACCACCAGGCAGTCGATCGCTGCGGCGTGGGGCTCGTCGTGACGGGCCGGACGGCCGACGGCGTGGTCGAGGCGGTGGAGCTCCCGGACGCACCGGTTCTGGGTGTCCAGTGGCATCCGGAATGGATGAAGAGCGACGATCCGACGATGACGTGGATCGTCGAGGAATCCGTGAAACGCCTGTGACGAGCGGATCCGAGTGCGTCCGCCTGCCGTCGCCGGCAGACGCACTCGGGTCCGCCGGTCACCGCCGCGCCCGGCGGACTCGGCGGTGCTGCTCGTGATCAGGCGAGCTTCGCGGCCAGCCACGCATCGAGGACGTCGATGACGACCTCCGCCTGCAGGGCGGCTTGGGCGCGATCGGCGTACGTCAGCCAGTTCATGACGAAGCCGTCCGACAAGGTGCCGACGACATAGCTGATCTGGTCGATCGTCTCGGGCGCGATGTCCTGTCCGGAGGACGCTCTCTCGAGGATCGAGCGCATGACCTTGAACGCCTCGTTGTACACGGCCTCGGCCGGATGCTCCTTCGTGCGTTGCGCCCAGCTGATCAGCTCGATGGTCGCGGCGGCGAAATCCGAGGCCTCGAGGTACCAGTCCATGAGTCCGCGGAGGATCGCACGCGCCGTCGCGCTCACGTCGCCGTGCACGTCGTTCGCGACCAGAACCTCGCGGTACCGCTCTGCCAGCTTTTCGAAGACGGCTGCGAACAGCAGCTCCTTGGACTGGAAGCAGTAGTGCAGCGTCGCCAGCGGAGCGTTGGCCTGCTCGGCGATCCGGCGGGTCGTCGCACCGTCGACACCGTGGCTCGCGATCACTTGGATGGCGGCGTTCACCAGGTCATTGCGCCGCTCGGCCGCCGGTACGCGTGCCACTTGTGCCCCCTGCCGAAGTTGGACGATCGATCAAGTCAGCGCCCAGGCTAACAGGCGGATCGGCTGCATCAGCCCAGGCCGCAGCACCTTTGCGCAAATAGTTGGTCAGATGACTTGATCGGTCGACCGTGATGCAGCAGCATAAACATCACCCCCCTCGTGAAGGCCCCCGACCCTCGCCGATCTCGCTCGATCGAGAACTTCGGCAGAGCCGTGGAGGCCGACGAGGCTTTCAAGGAACCGAGGACACATGGAACTCAAAGCAGCGCTCTTCCTGCTCGCCGACGTGTTCATGATCACCGCTGGCTTCACCTTCGGATGGAAGTTCATCCGGGAATACGGGAACTACCTGCTCGGCCTCGAATGGATCATCGTCGCCACCTCCGGGACGAACTTCCTCGTCTACGCGCTCCTGGGGGCCGACCAGGACAGCCCCATGTACACCGCGGCGCATTTCCTCGACGCGTTCTCCCGGTCGGTCGGCATCACGCTGATTCTCGTCATGGGCCTGATGGGGGCGACGCACCGGTACAAGCCGTCCAAGGCGACCGATGTCGGCGTGTTCGCGTTCGCGGCCGGTGTCGGACTCTTCTTGCAGCTGTTCGGCGAACGGCTGGGACTGGCGCTGGACATCTTCTACGTCGTCGTCAACGTGCTGACCAGTCTGTTCCTGCTCTACTTCTCGAAGCGGCTCTGGGCGATCGGCGCGAAGGGAATGGCCGTCGGCGCGGGCTCGGCCACCGCTGCGGCATTCGTCATCGCCGCGACCTACGACTTCTTCCCCATCCCGGGCGACGACGAGGCGCACACCCTCTTCTACACCGCCGCGCTGAGCACCTGGGCATTCCAGATGTGCATGTACTACTTCGCCTACCGCGCCCTGCACGCCCACAACGAGTCGGCCGATGCGGAGCCGGAGCGGCCCGAACAGAGCCGCGTCGCCGGCGCCTGAGCAGCCGCGCTCCCGTCGCGGCGAGGGAAGCGCCGGCCGCGATCAAGGCAGAGAACCGAGGAGAACATCCCATGCAGAGGAAGCAGTCGTGGTCGTGAAAGAAACGCCTCAACGAGAGGGAAACGTGGCCTCGCACCGTCCGCGACCGGCCGTCAGGCCCGAGCAGATGGGGGAGGACCCGTCCACCGCGACACTGACCGGCTTGCTGTCCGAGCGCGCGCGGCGATCGCCGAATCAGGAGTTCCTGCGCTTCGGAGACGAATCCTGGACCTTTGCCGAGATCGACGCCTGGACCTCCAGGCTGGCGCACCGGCTGATCGAGGTCGACGGCGTCCAGGCCGGCGACCGCGTCGCGATCATGCTCCCGAACATCGTGCACTGGCCCGTCGTGTGGCTGTCAGTACTGAAGGCCGGCGCTGTGGCGGTACCGGTCAACTCCTCGTACAAGCGGGCTGATCTCACGTTCCTCCTGCGGGATTCGGGAGCCCGGGTCGTGTTCACCGACCGCGAGCGGGCAGCTCTCCTGACGGAAGTCGCCGTCGGTGAGAGTGACTTGGCGGATCTGCGCATCGTCGACGTCGCCGCGGACGGCTCCGCGCCGTTCCCGGCGACCGCTCCGAAGGCGCGCCCCACCGCCGAGACCCTGGCGAACCTGCAGTACACGTCGGGCACCACCGGCTTCCCCAAGGCGTGCATGCTCACCCACGACTACTGGGTGCGGCTTGCCTGGACCTGCGCCGCGGCGACCGGCCTCGGGTCCGAGGACGTCCTGCTCACCGCTCAGCCGTTCTCCTACATGGACCCGCAGTGGAACACCGCGCTCGCCCTGACGGTCGGGGCCCCGCTGGTCGTGCTCCCCCGGTTCTCCGCGTCGGGCTTCTTCGCCGACGTCCGCCGCCATCGCGCGACCTTCTTCTACGTGCTCGGGTCCATGCCGACGCTGCTGTTCAAGCAGCCGCCGAGCCCCGACGACCTGGACAACGAGGTGCGCCTGGTGCTCTGCTCGGGCGTTCCGGTCGGGCTCCATGCCCAGCTGGAGCAACGCTGGGGCGCGCCGTGGCGGGAGATCTACGGTATGACCGAGTCCGGCGTCGACATGTTCAGTCCCGTCGACGACGTGACCGCCGTGGGGAGCGGGAGCCTGGGGCTACCGGTGCCGAGCAAGCGGGTCCGGGTGGTCGATCCGCAGGGCGCCGATGTGCCCGACGGCGAGCCCGGTGAGCTGATCGTCTCGGGGAAGCCGATGATGCGCGGCTACTGGAACCGCCCGGAGGACACCGCCCGCGTGCTGCGGGACGGCTGGCTGCACACCGGAGACGTCGTCGTCCGCCGGCCTGACAGCGGCATCCAGCTGGTCGGGCGGATCAAGGACATGGTGCGTCGCGGCGGCGAGAACATCGCGAGCGCCGAGGTCGAGGCCGTTCTCGAACGTGACGACGCGGTCGTGGCCAGCGCGGTCGTCGCCGAACCCGACGAGACGTTCGGCGAAGAGGTCAAGGCCTTCGTCCAGCTCGCCGCCGGGATGCCGGCCGACCGCACGACCGCCGCGCGGATCGTCGACCGGGCCGGTCGGCAGCTCGCCCGCTTCAAGGTGCCGCGCTACGTCGAGTTCGTCGCCGACTTCCCCCGTACACCGTCCGAGCGGGTGTCCAAGCCGGCGCTCAAGGAGCGCGCCGCGGCCGAGCCCGGCGTCACCTACGACCTTGGCGCCCGGCGCGGGACCGCCGGCGCGCCCGACGTCCCGTCCACGGATTTCCTCGGCGTCGAGGTCGTCCGCGGTGTGGCGGTGCTGACGTTGCGCCGTCCGGAGAAGCTGAACGCCATGGACGTCGCCACGCGGCTGCGGCTGGCGAGCGTCGTCCGGGAATACGGCTCCGGCGAGAACGTGCGCGGGATCGTGCTCACCGGCGAGGGCCGGGCGTTCTCGTCGGGTGAGGACCTCCGGTCCGTGCCGACCTCGTACGAGGAGGTCCGCGAGGCGTTCGAGAGCTTCCACGACATCACCCGGGCCGTCGTGGAGACGCGGATCCCCGTCGTCGCGGCGGTGAACGGTCTTGCGGTGGGCGGCGCCTCGGAGATCACCCTCTGCTGCGACGCGCGCATCGGAACCCCGGCGACGGAGTTCTACCAGCCGGAGAACGGTCGCGGGATCACGATCTCGAACGCGTCGAGCCTGCTCCTGACCCGCCTCGTCCGGAACCACGCCATGCGCATGGTCCTCGGCTCGCCGCGGATCGGCGCCGAAGAGGCCCTGCGGATCGGGCTCCTGGACGAGATCGTCGCGCCGGACGAACTCGTCGACCGGGCCATCGACTTGGTGGTCGCCTGGACGCCGGAGAGCAATACGACGGCGCTTCACCTGGCGCTCCTGCGACCGCGGCCCGAAGAGATCGAGCAGGCCTTCGCCCGTGAGGACGTCGCCGCGCAGAAGGCCTGGGAGAGCGGGGTGTTCAGCGCCGGCATCGAGGGCTTCTGGGCCGCCAAGGGCGCCGGCGAATAGCTCCGGGACGGGGGCGACACCGCATCACTTTCACGAAACGAACGACAGAGGAGACTTGGACGTGATCGACACAGAGGCCGCGGTGCTCACCGCGGTGAACGAGCCGCTCGAGATGACCGCGATCCAGGTGGACGACCCCGAGCCCGACGAGGTGCGCGTCGCGGTCTCCCACGTGGGACTGTGCCACAGCGACCTGCACTACATGACCGGAACGGTGCCGACCGATCTGCCGGTGGTGGTGGGACACGAGGTGGCCGGCGTGGTCGAGACGATCGGCTCCTCGGTGACCGGGCTGCGCCCGGGCGACCGCGTGGTCGGGGCGCTGACGCCGTCGTGCGGCCGGTGCGTCAACTGTGAGGCCGGCCGGTCGACGCAGTGCCTGCGCGTCGAGGAGATCCGGCGACGTCCGCGGCCCGCTTTCCAGCTGGCGGACGGCCGGCCGGTCGAGCGGCTCGGCGACATCGGCGCGTTCTCGCGGCACACCCTCATGCGGGAGAACGCGCTGGTGAAGCTGGACGACGCGGTGCCGCTGCACGTGGGGTGTCTCCTGGCGTGCTGTGTCATCACCGGCGTGGGCGCCGTCTTCCGCGGCGCCCGGGTTCGTCCGGGAAGCACGGTCGCGGTGATCGGCTGCGGCGGAGTCGGATCGGCCATCATCCAAGGAGCCAGGCTCGCGGGGGCCTCGGCCGTCGTCGCGATCGACCTGGACGAGGCGCGACTGAAAGCCGCGCGCGGCTACGGCGCGACCCACGTCGTGAACGGAGGCGCCGAAGACGTCGCCGCGGAGGTGCGGAACCTGCTGGGCGACGGAGTCGACTACTCGTTCGAGGCCGTCGGCTCGGCGCGCACTGCGGCCACGGCACTGTCGGTGCTGCGGGCGACCGGCACCGCGTGCCTGGTGGGCATCGCCCCGGCAGGCACCGAGCTCACACTGCCCGCGTCGGACTTCTTCTTCGGCGAGAAGCGCCTCATCGGCTCGTACATGGGCTCCGGTCAGGTGCGCCAGGACATCACCCAGCTCGCACGCCTGTACCAGCAGGGGCGGCTGCTGCTCGACGAGATGGTCACGCAGGTCATCCCGTTCGGCGAGATCAACGAGGGCTTCAAGGCGATGCGCAGCGGTGACGTGACCCGCATCGTCGTCGACCTGAAGGCCTGATGAACACGGACGCGGAGGTGACTCACATGTCGAGCAGCGAGACGGCCGTTCCCCGGCCGGTGAACTACATCGCGGACGCCTGGAGCGACTGCGAGACGATCCAAGACGAATGGAACGTCGACCCCAACACGCGCCGGCCGTTGCACCCCATGGTCACGACCGGACCCGGGGACGTCGAACGGGCATTGCGGCACGCGGAGCGCGTGTACAGCGTCGGCCGGTGGGACGAAGAGGCCCGTCGAGAGCGCGCGGACATGCTGGAACGCGTCGCCGTGCTCATCGAGAGCCGAGCGGAGGACATCGCCCGCACGGATTCCCTGACCAGCGGCGTGCCGATCGGCGTCACGCGGAAGGTGGCCGCCTTCCTACCCGCCAGGATCCGGGCGACGGCAGCGGAACTGCTGAGCATCCCCCGCGTGCGAGCGCTGGCGGCGGACGGCCGTGACGTCCGCCTGTACAAGGTCCCGTGGGGACCGGCCGCGATCCTCACCCCGTGGAACGGCCCGAGCTTCATCCCCGCGGCCAAGGTCGTGAGCGCGGTCGCGGCGGGGTGCCCGGTGATTCTGAAGCCGTCGGAGCACGCTCCGGGCAGCGCCCAGATCATCGTCGAGTGCTTCGTCGAAGCCGGACTGCCCTCCGGCGCCCTGCAGCTCGTGCACGGCCGCGGCGAGGTGGGTGCCGCGCTGACCGGTGACCCGCGCATCAAGATCGTTTCATTCACCGGCGGTCCGGTCGCCGGCCGTGCGATCGCCCGCGCCGCCGCGGAGGACTTCAAGGTCCTTCAGCTGGAGCTCGGCGGCAACAACCCCGCGCTCGTCCTGGACGACGCCGACGTCGAGGTCGCCGCCGACGGCATCTTCGAGGGAATGACCAAACTGAACGGCCAATGGTGTGAGGGGCCGGGCAAGGTGCTCGCCCACCGGAGTCTGGTGGGGCCGCTGCTCGAAGCACTGACCGAGCGCATCGCCAAGATCGTGGTCGGTCACTCCCTCGACGAGAGCGTCGAGCTCGGCCCGATCTCGAACGCACCGCACTTCGCGACGCTGGAGAGCCGGATCGAAGGACTGCGCGCCCTGGGAGCCACCATCCACCAGCCCGCCCGGCTGCCGGATCTCGACGGATTCTTCCTCTCGCCGACCGTCGCCGCCGGGGCCGACCCCGCGAAGGCCACCGCGGAGCTGTTCGGTCCCCTCGTGTCCGTGCACGCCGTCGATTCCGACGAGGAGGCGCTGCGCATCGCGAACGCCGCCCCGTCGGGACTCGACGCCTACGTCTTCGGCAGCGATGTCGAGCGTGCGATCGCGGTCGGCTCGCGGGTGCAGTCCGGCGAGGTGCGCGTCAACGGCGCGAAGGTCGCCGACCTCGGCGACGATTCCGCGCAGAGCTTCTGGGGACCGGCCGGCATCGGCGGCCACGGCCCGGCCGAGTCGGTGCGCGTGTTCTGCGGCGACCGGGTGGTCGGCGTCGACTCGCCGGACCTTCCGCTGTGAAACGCGTCGCCCGATGACCGAACCCACCGCCGCTGGAGAACCCCCATGCTGAACCTCTCGATCCTCCTCGAAGACTCCGCCCGCGCGTACCCGGACCGGGACGCACTCGTACTCGGCTCGAACCGGCTGACCTACCGTCAGGTCGACGCGGCGGCGAACCAGGTCGCCAACCTGCTGGTGTCCCGCGGTGTCCGGCCCGGCGACAAGGTCGCATTGAGCTGCCCCAATCTCCCCTACTTCCCCATCGTCTACTACGGCGTCCTGAAGGCCGGGGCGGTCGTGGTGCCGCTCAACGTCCTGCTCAAGGGCCGCGAGATCGCCTACCACCTGGACGACGCGGACGTCTCGGCGTACTTCTGCTTCGAGGGAACGCCGGAGCTGGCCATGGCCGCAGAGGGCCATGCCGGGTACCGCGAGGTCAAGGCGGTGGAGCACTTCTTCGTCATCACCGCCGACCCGGAAGCCCCCAGTCCGATCGCCGGTGCCGAGACGCTCGGTCAGGCACTCGCCGGTATGAGCACCGTGTTCGAGTCGGTGGTCAGAGAGCCGACCGACACGGCGGTCATCCTGTACACGTCGGGAACGACCGGCCGGCCCAAGGGCGCCGAACTCTCCCACGCCAACACGATGTTGAACGTGATGGCCTGCAACCGGCTGTTCCGCAGCGAACCGGCCGCCGACAGCCAGTTGGTGTGCCTTCCGTTGTTCCACACGTTCGGTGCGACGGTGCAGATGCACGCGGGGTTCTCGGTCGCCGCGACCTTGCACCTCGTGCCGCGCTTCGCCGCCCGTGAGGTGGTCGAGCTGATGGACCGCGAGGTCATCACGTTCTTCGCCGGTGTTCCGACCATGTGGTGGGGACTGCTCAACGCCCTCACCGACGACATCGACGTCCACCGGATCGCCGCGCACCTGAGGATCGGGATCTCCGGTGGGGCGGCCCTGCCTGTCGAGATCATCAGCCAGGTCAAGCAACGCCTCGGCATCACCGTCCTCGAGGGGTACGGGCTGTCCGAGACGTCGCCCGTCGCCACGTTCAGCGACCCCCGGCTCGAAGCCCGACCTGGCTCGATCGGCGTCCCGATCTGGGGCGTGGAGCTGAAGTTGATCCGGCCGGACTGGACCGAGGTCACCGAGGCAGGGGAGGTCGGCGAGATCGCGATCAGGGGTCACAACGTCATGAAGGGCTACTACAACCGCGCGAAGGCGACGGCCGAGGTGATCCGCGACGGATGGTTCCGCACCGGAGACCTCGCACGGCGCGACGAGGACGGTTTCCTCTACATCGTCGACCGCGTGAAGGACCTCATCATCCGCGGCGGTTTCAACGTCTATCCCCGCGAGATCGAGGAGGTACTGCTCACCCATCCCGCGGTGAGCCTGGCAGCGGTCATCGGCGTTCCGCACGACAGCCACGGCGAGGAGATCAAGGCTTTCGTGATCCTCGAAAAGGGTTCCGCCGTCGGCGCCGAGGAGCTCATCGCCTGGGGCAAGGAGCAGATGGCCTCCTACAAGTACCCCCGCATCGTCGAGATCGTGTCGAGCCTGCCGATGACCGGCACCGGAAAGATCCTCAAGCGTGAGCTGGCCTGAGGCCGAGCAGAGCCGGAACGGCATCCCCCTGCGTACGACGCGAAACGAGGAACAGTGAGATGAACACGGACAACGTCGAGTACACCACCTTCAGCGGGTGGGTCGACCCGCCCAGCGATGTCCGGTGCGCCCTGCGAGAGGACGTCACCTGTGAGGTCGCGGTCGTCGGCGGCGGCCTCGGGGGCATGTCGACGGCGCTGCGGCTGGCCGAGCGCGGTCGGGACGTGGTGCTGCTGGAGGCCGAGTTCTGCGGTCACGGCTCCGCCTCGCGCAACGCCGGGCAGGTGGCAGGCGCCCCGGGGGGCGACATCCAGCTCCTGAGCATGCTCTACCCCAGGAGGTTTCCCGGCGTGGTCCGGTTCGCCGAGAACTCCGCGCACTTCCTGGAGCGGCTGATCGAACGACTGGACATCGACTGCGACTACGAGGCGACGGGCAACGTCTGTGCTGCCGTGTCCCGTGGGCAGATGGGCCGTGTGCGCCGCGTGACGAAGCTCCTGCGGAAGGCAGGCGCGAACGTCGAACTGGGCACGAGCGCTGAACTCGGCATCCCTCGCGGATTCCTGGGCGGTATGCGCGAGTCCGTCGGCGGGATGATGAACCCCGGCAAGTTCAGCCTGGGCATCCGCCGCGTCGTCCTCGCGTCGAGCGTCCGGGTCTTCGAGCGGACGCGCGTCACCGACGTCACGCGGGACGGCGATCACGTCGTCATCAGGACGCCCGGGGGCGAGGTACGCGCGAACAAGATCGTACTCGCGACGAACGCCTTCGGCGGCGAGCTGGCCATCGCTCCGAAGCGGCTGTCCGTGCCGATCTGGGTCAGCGAGGTGGAGACCGAGCCGATCGATCCCGCGCGCCTGGCCGCGCTGGGGTGGACCAGCCGGTCGGGTGTGGTGACCCAGCACAACATCATGGAGAACTACCGGCTGACCACACGCAACACCATCGTGTTCGGCGTCCGTCGGCTCCAGCGGGGGAAGCACTACCCGCTTCCCCCGAGGAAGCCCGACGAGGCTGTCGTCGCCGATCTCGCACGCGCCTTCGCAACGCGCTTCCCCGCGCTCGCCGACGTCGCGGCCGCGCGCGCCTGGGGCGGATGGGTCGCGATCACCCCGTCGTGGCTTCCGGTCGCCGGCCAGATCGGCGACAGCGTCTTCTACTCGGTCGCATGCAACGGCCACGGCCTGGCCCAGGCACCGTACGTCGGTTCGCTCATCGCCGACCTGATCGTGGACGGGGAACGGCACGAGGACCTGAAGACCCTCTGGGCGGAGAAGCCCACGTTCCCTCGCCCTTTGATGATGGGCGCTCCGGGGCTGCGCACCATCTGGACTGTCGACCGTTTCAACGACCTGATCAACGGAAGCCGGCGGAACGCCCGGCGCGGCGCGGCACTAGTGAACCGACCGGAGCCGTCGGCAAATCGCTGACCTCGGCGCATAGGCAAAAGGAGTTGTGAGTCATGGCCGCACTGCAACGTGTGGACGAGGAGAACTGCGACGTCGTGGTCATCGGCGCGGGAATGTCGGGCCTGATGGCGGCCACCACCCTCGCAGGCAAGGCCGACGTCGTCGTGCTCGAGGCGGAGGATCGGCCGGGCGGACGCGTCGAGACGGTCCGGAAGGGCGACTACTGGGTCAACGTCGGGACCCAGTTCACGGAGGGGACCGGGCCGTTGATCGACGCTCTCCACCAGCACGGTATCGAGATGGGATCGCTGGCCGACACGAGCGTGGCGCTGTTCCTCAACGGCGTCCTGGTCGACACGTCCAACGTTTTCGCCCTCATGTTCCGTACGCGGATGAGTTTCATGGACCGGGTCGGCATGGCGATGGTCGGCGCCCGCATCCTCTCCGCAGTCCCGTTCCTGGAGTCGGACAGCCGCCTGGCGAAGAAGGTGCGGGCCAAGCTCGACAGGCGTCTCGCTTCGGACCTCCTGCGCGGCGTTCGCTCCGAGTTGACCCGGGCCGTGGTCCGGTCCTGGTCGGGGCAGTGGATGGGGTGTGAGCCGGAAGAGACGGCGGCGACCCAGCTGGTGGTGTCGATCGGCCTTGCTCTGGCGGACCCGGCGAAGGTGCCGAACTTCGCCCTGCCGGTCGGCGGTAATCAGACCTTGACCGACATCCTTGCCAAGGACCTCGGCGAACGCCTTCGGCTCAAGTCGACCGTCCGGTCCGTGGAGAAGAGCGGAGACGGGGTCGTCGTGAACTACGTCGACGCGGGCCGCCCGGTGCGGATGCGCGCGAAACGCGCCATCGTCACGGTTCCCAGCGACGTCGCGCAGCAGATCCTTCCGGAACTTCCGCCGACGCACCGTAACGCGTTCGACGACATTCGCTACGGCCGTTACGTGATTGTCGGCTTCTTCACCGAAGAGGAGGGGCCCCAGCCTTGGGACGGACTCCTCGGGGTTTCCACGCCGCAGCTCTCCTTCCAGGCGATGTTCAACCACGCTGCCGCCATGCGCAAAGCCGGCCCGCGCAAGCCGGGCGGTGCGCTGGCATGCTTCGCCGGTGGTGCCTCGGCCGACGCCTTGTTCGAGCTCTCCGACGAAGAGATCGTCGCTCGGTTCTCCAAGGACCTGCTCTCGGTCTACCCCCAGCTCGAAGGGAAACTCGGGGACGGGATCGTGCGACGCCACCACCGCGTGGTGCCGTTCTGGGCGCCCCGGGGACGCGAGTCGTTGCCGACGCTGCGCAACCCCCTCGGACCGATCTACCTGGCCGGCGATTATCAGCTCGACATGCCGTCACTCGCTGATGCGGCGACCTCGGGCGAGAACGCGGCGAAGGCGGTTCTCTCAAGCCTGGGCCGCTGAGGCCCCGGGCGACTTCCCCCTAGAAGAGGGCGCTGTCCGCGGTGGGCAGGGTTTGCTCGGCCCAGATGACCTTGCCCTCCGGTGTGTAGCGGGTGCCCCAGTGCTCGCTGAGCTGCGCCACCAGGAACAGGCCGCGGCCTCCCTCGTCGGTGGTTGCGGCATAGCGCAGGTGGGGGGCGGTGCTGCTGCCGTCCCACACCTCACAGGTCAGGGTGCGGTCGCGCAGCAGACGGACGCGAACGGGCGCGGCGCCGTACCGGATGGCGTTGGTGATGAGCTCGCTGAGGATCAGTTCCGTGGTGAAGGCGAGTTCCTCCAGGCCCCACTCCTCCAGCTGCTTGGCCGCGAGGCTGCGGATGGCGCCGACCTCGCTCGGGTCGGACGGTACGTCCCACTGCGCGACCCGGCCGGGGCCCAGGGTCCGGGTCCGGGCGATCAGCAGCGCGATGTCGTCGGCCGGCCGGCTGGGGAGCAGGGCGTCGAGTACGGCGCGCCGGCTGGCATGCGGGTCCCGGTCGGGGTGGCTCAGCGCCGTGCGCAGCCTTTCCACACCCTCCGCGATGTCCCGGGACCGCTCCTCGACCAGCCCGTCGGTGTACAGGACGAGCTGGCTGCCCTCCGCCAGGTGCAGTTCCATGGTCTCGAACGGCATGCCTCCCAGCCCCAGCGGGGGCCCGGCCGGCAGCTCCGAGATCGTCGTCGTGCCGTCCGGGTCGACCACGAGCGGTGGCATGTGTCCTGCCCGTGCCATGGTGCAGTTCTGGGAGATGGGGTCATAGACGGCGTACAGGCAGGTCGCGCCCAGGACGCCACCGTTCCGGGCGGTGCTGTCGCCCTCCTCGTCCATGCGCTGGACGAGGTTGTCGAGACGGGCGAGGAGTTCGTCGGGCGGCAGGTCGAGGGAGGAGAAGTTGTGCACCGCCGTGCGCAGCCGCCCCATGGTGGCCGCGGCGTGCAGGCCGTGTCCGACGACGTCTCCGACCACGAGCCCGACGCGGCTGCCCGGCAGCGGGATCACGTCGAACCAGTCCCCGCCCACTCCGGACTGGGCGGGCTGGTAGAAGTGCGCGACGTCCACGGCGCTCTGCTCGGGCAGGTCCTGCGGCAGCAGGCTGCGCTGGAGCGTGACGGCGAGGGTGTGTTCGCGGGTGTAGCGGCGGGCGTTGTCCATGGTGACCGCGGCGCGGCCGACGAGCTCCTCGGCCAGCGACAGGTCGTCCTCGTCGAACGGTTCCGGCTTCTGCGACCGCCAGAAGTTGACGACGCCGAGCACCACGCCCCTGGCCTTCAGCGGAGCCGCGATGAGCGAATGGATCCCGTAGCCGACGATCGCCGAGGTCCGCGGCGGGTCCTGGGCGTGCCAGCCCGGCGCCTCGTTGAGATCGGGCACGAGTTCGGCCTCGCCCGTGCCGTAGCCGCGGGCCTGCGGGGTGGACGGCAGGAAGTCGATCAGTGTGCCGAGCGGGTACAGCGGGTGATCGGGGCGGATCCCGCTGACCGCCGTGCGTCGCATGTCGGCCCCGGGGCCGGGCTCCTCGCCCTCCAGCACCGGGTCGGCCAGGTCGACCGTGACGAAGTCCGCGAACTGGGGAACGGCGACGTCGGCCAGTTCCTGCGCGGTGCGCACCAGGTCGAGCGTGGTGCCGATGTCGCCGCCGGCGTCGTAGAGCAGCTTGAGCCGTCTGCGGGCCGTCTCCGCACGGCTGCTCAGGAGCTGCATCTCGGTGGAGTCGCGGATGGTGACCGCCGAGCCCTGGGGGCGGCCATGGGGGCGGGTGGGCCGCTGATTGACCACGAGCAGCCGGTCCCCGGCCTCCAGCACCTCGTCGGTGGCCTCCCGGCCGGACAGCAGCAGTTCCGCCATCCGGCGATCCATGCCGACCTCGTCGACGGGACGCCCTTCGGCGTCGTCCGGCAGGCCGAGCAGCCGTCCGGCCTCGTCGTTCGCCAGGAGCAGCCGTCCTTCGTCGTCGGTGATCAGCACCCCCTCGCGGACGGCGTGGAGCACGGCGTCGTGGTGCTCGTACATGCGGGTCATCTCCTGCGTGCCGAGCCCGTGGGTCTGGCGGCGCAGTCTTCGGCTGATCAGCGCCGTGCCGACGGTGGCCAGGGCCAGACCGCCGGCGATGGCCAGGAGGATGACCGGAAGCTGGCGGTCGGCGATGCCGGTCACGTTCTCCACCGTCAGACCGGCCGAGACCAGGGCGATGACCTCGCCCTCGGGTGAGGTGACCGGCACGATCGCCTGGATCTCCTTGCCGAGGGGCCCCTCCACGCTCTCGGTGTGCACCTCGCCGGCGAGCGAGGGCTCGATCGTGCCGACGAACCGCTCGCCGATGCGGTCGGGCTGAGGGTGGCTGTAGCGGATGCCGTCGGTGTCCATGACCACGATGAAGTCCACCCCCGCGACCTTGCGCGTCTCCTCGGCGAGCGGCTGGATGATCGCGGACGGGTCCGGCGTCTTCAGCGCTTCCTGCAGGCCCAGGGAGTGGGCGAAGGTCTGCGCCACGGAAACCGACCGGTTGCGCGCCTCGCGGTCGGTGTCGTACCGCGACTGCAGCACGAGGGCGAGCAGGGCCCCGGCGCCGAGCAGCACCACGATCGCCACCTGAAGGACGAAGACCTGTCCGGCGACGCTTCCGAATCTTCTGCCTAGTTTCGACCGCACCGGTACGCCGGGCACGAGAGACGGGACGGGCTCACATCCCCAGTTGTAACACTTCACCGCTGTCCGTCGCCGCCCGTGCCAGGATCCTCGCGCGCTGCCCCTTGGCTGTGGGCCGCGCCCGGGCGCCCTCACGCACCGTGACCACGGCCCTCCGACTGTCGGTCTCGTCCGCCTTCGCCGGCATGTTCCGGGTCACTCCTGCCGACTGTTGACGGGCGGCTGCGGCCGGGGCACAGTGGGCCCCACCCATGTAAGCAACCGCTTAGTCTGTCACGAGGGGCACATGAAGCGTTTCGAGGGAAAGACCGCCGTCGTCACCGGTGCCAGCCGCGGTATCGGCCTGGCCATCGCCGAGCGGCTCGTCGCCGAGGGCGCCCGCGTCGTCATCACCGGCCGCACCAAGGAGTCGCTCGACGAGGCGGTCGCGGGCCTCGGCGGCCCCGCGCACGCGCTGGGCGTCGCCGGCAAGGCGGACGACCACGAGCACCAGGCCGACACCGTCCGCCGGGCGATCGACGCGTTCGGCAGCGCGGACCTGCTGGTGAACAACACCGGCATCAACCCGGTGTACGGCCCGATGATCGAGCTCGACCTCGCCGCCGCCCGCAAGATCGTGGAGATCAACTGCCTCGCCGCGCTCTCCTGGACCCAGACGGTCCACAGGGCGTGGATGCGGGAGCACGGCGGCTCGATCGTCAACGTCTCCTCGGTCTCCGGCGTGCAGCCGGCGCCCATGATCGGCATGTACGGCGCCAGCAAGGCGATGCTGATCTCGATGACCGAGCTGCTGGCCGTCGAGCTGAGCCCGGACATCCGGGTCAACGCGGTCGCGCCGGCCGTCGTCAAGACGAAGTTCGCCACCGCCCTGTACGAGGGCCGCGAGGAGCGGCTCGCCGCCGGCTACCCGCTCAAGCGGCTCGGCGAACCCGAGGACATCAGCGGTGTCGTCGCCTTCCTCCTGTCGCAGGACGCCGCCTGGCTCACCGGTCGGACCGTGGTCGTCGACGGGGGCGTCACGCTGGCCGGAGCAGCCGAGTGAGCCGGGCCGACGCGCCCCCTGGGGCACCCGTCGAGGCCGTCGTCTTCGACTACGGCGGCGTGCTCACCTCGACCGTGAAGGAGTCGATCGCGGCCTGGCTCGCGGCCGACGGAATCGAGCCGCAGTCGTTCTCGCGGACCCTCAAGGCCTGGCTGTCCCGCGGCGCACCCGACGGGACGCCGATCCACCGCCTCGAAACCGGCGAACTGGCCGTCGAGGAGTTCGACGCCCTCCTCGCCGCGGAACTCACCACCATCGACGGCCGCCCAGTCGATCCGGTCGGTGTGCTCGCCCGGCTCTTCGCCGGGATGCGCCTCGACCCGGCGATGCTCGGGCTCGTGGAGGAACTGCGCGAGCTGGGCATCCGGGTCGCCCTGCTGTCCAACAGCTGGGGCAACACCTACCCGCGCGAACGGATCGACGCGCTGTTCGACCCCGTCGTCATCTCCGGCGAGGTCGGTCTGCGCAAACCGCTGGCCCCCATCTACGAGTTGACCCTCGAGCGTCTGGGCGTCGCCGCCGGGCGGGTGCTCTTCCTCGACGACGCCGAGCCCAACGTGCTCGGCGCGCGAGCAGTCGGCATGCAGGCGCACCTGCACGTCGACGCCCCCTCCACCCGAGCGGCCCTCGCCGCACGCGTCCCCGGCCTGCGCCGCAGCTCCCCTTCCGTCCGTATTTAGGCGGCCGTGCGCGGTTGCGTGAGGTCAGGGCCAGGGCCGGGCGGATGTTGCGTACACCTCACCCGTGGGTCCTGTTCAAGGAGAGCTCTCGGCGGTCAAGCTGAGCGGCGTGCTCCGGATCATGGCGGGGGCACTACTGATCCGGTGGGGTACGGGCCGATGACGGCACTCCTAGTGAACGGAGAAAACTCGTGATTGTCGGAGTCCTCAAGGAAGCCCGGGCAGGTGAGAGTCGCGTCGCGGCCACGCCGGCCACGATCGAACAGATCCGCAAACTGGGGTACGAGGTCGTCGTCGACTCGGGCGCGGGCGTCGCGGGCGGATTCACCGACAGCGCCTACGTGGCCGCCGGCGCGACCGTCGGCGACGCGGCGGCCGCGGACGTGGTACTGGGGGTCAACGCCCCGAGGCCGGCACAGCTGGACCGGGTACGGCCGGAGGCGACGGTGATCGCCCTGTTCGCGCCGGCCTTCGACCCGGCGATGGTCGAGGATCTGGGTCGGCGTCCCTTCACGGCGCTGTCGATGGACGCCGTACCGCGCATCAGCCGGGCGCAGTCGATGGACGTTCTGTCGTCCATGGCCAACATCGCCGGCTACCGGGCCGTCATCGAGGCCGCCCACGAGTTCGGACGCTTCTTCACCGGCCAGGTGACCGCTGCGGGCAAGGTGCCCCCGGCGAAGGTGCTCGTCGCGGGTGCCGGCGTCGCCGGTCTGGCGGCGATCGGCGCCTCGGGCTCGCTCGGTGCGATCGTGCGGGCGACCGACCCGCGACCGGAGGTCGCCGAACAGGTCCGCTCGCTGGGCGGCGAGTACCTGTCGATCGAGTCCCCGGAAGTGGAGGTCTCGAAGACGGGCTACGCCAAGGAGATGGGCGACGACTACAAGGCGCGCGAGGCCGAGCTCTACGCCGCCCAGTGCCGCGACGTCGACATCGTCGTCACCACCGCGCTGATCCCGGGGCGCCCCGCGCCGACGCTGATCACCGCGGAGATGGTGGCGAGCATGAAGCCGGGGTCGGTGATCGTCGACATGGCGGCCGCCAACGGCGGCAACGTCGTGGGCACCGTGAAGGGCGAGAAGACCGTCACCGAGAACGGCGTGACGATCATCGGCTACACCGATCTGGCGGGCCGGCTGCCGGCCCAGGCATCCCAGCTGTACGGCACGAACCTCGTGAACCTGCTGAAGCTGATGACGCCGAACATGGACGGCTCGCTGGTCCTTGACTGGGACGACCCGGTGCAGCGCTCGATCACCGTCGTACGCAAGGGCGAGTCGGCCTGGCCGCCCCCGCCGGTCCAGGTCTCCGCGGCCCCGGCCCCCGCACCTGCGGCGGCCGCGACGCAGCCGGTGCCGAGGAAGGCGCCGATGACGGCGAAGCAGAAGTTCGGCGGCGTGGCCCTCGGCGCCCTGGCGCTGTTCCTCACCGCCGCGTTCGCCCCCGCGGCGCTGCTGCCCCATGTGACGGTCTTCGTGCTCGCGATCGTGATCGGTTACTACGTGATCGGGCACGTGCATCACGCGTTGCACACGCCGCTGATGTCGGTGACCAACGCGATCTCCGGGATCATCGTCGTCGGTGCGCTCCTGCAGATCGGCCACACGAGCACGGCGGTCACGGTGCTCTCGTTCGTCGCGATTCTTCTCGCCAGTATCAACGTCTTCGGCGGCTTCGCGGTGACGCGTCGCATGCTCGCCATGTTCAACCGGAGCTGACATGTCTGCGACCCTCGCCGCTCAGGCGGCCTACCTTGTTGCCGCGCTGCTGTTCATCCTTGCGCTGGCAGGACTCTCCAAGCACGAGTCGGCACGGCTCGGCAACGCGTTCGGCATGCTCGGCATGGGCGTCGCGCTCGTCGCGACGGTCGTGCTCGCGTTGGAGGGCGACGTCAGTGGTGCCGGCCTCGGCCTGATGGCCGTCGCGATGCTGATCGGCGCGCTGATCGGCCTGCAGCGGGCCCGCGGCGTCGAGATGACCGGAATGCCCGAGCTGATCGCGCTTCTGCACTCCTTCGTCGGTCTGGCCGCCGTGCTGGTCAGCTGGAACGGCTTCCTGAACGTCGAGCACGACCCCGACGGCCACGAGGCCAAGGCCCTGGACGCGCTCGGCACGTTGGGCATTCACCACGCCGAGGTGTTCATCGGCCTGTTCATCGGCGCGGTGACCTTCACCGGCTCCATCGTGGCGTACCTGAAGCTCGCCGCGAAGATCGACTCCAAGCCGTTGGTGCTGCCGGGCAAGAACGCCCTGAACCTCGGCTCGCTGGTCCTGTTCCTCGCCCTGACGGTGTGGTTCGTGATCACGCCGGAGCTGTGGCTGCTGATCACCGTGACGGTCCTCGCGCTGGCCCTCGGCTGGCACCTGGTGGCCTCGATCGGCGGCGGCGACATGCCGGTCGTCGTCTCGATGCTCAACAGCTACTCCGGCTGGGCGGCGGCGGCCTCCGGCTTCCTGCTCGGCAACGACCTGCTGATCATCACCGGTGCGCTGGTCGGCTCCTCGGGCGCCTACCTGTCCTACATCATGTGCAAGGCGATGAACCGCTCGTTCATCTCCGTCATCGCCGGCGGATTCGGCATCGAGGCGCCGTCGGGCGCGGATGTCGAGTACGGCGAGCACCAGGAGATCACCGCCGAGAGCGCCGCCGAACTGCTCGGCTCGGCCCGGTCGGTGGTCATCACGCCCGGCTACGGCATGGCCGTCGCGCAGGCGCAGTACCCGGTCGCGGAACTCACCTCGAAGCTCCGCGCGAAGGGCGTCGACGTCCGCTTCGGCATCCACCCGGTCGCCGGCCGGCTGCCTGGTCACATGAACGTCCTGCTGGCCGAGGCCAAGGTGCCGTACGACATCGTGCTCGAGATGGACGAGATCAACGACGACTTCGCCAAGACCGACGTCGTCCTCGTCATCGGCGCCAACGACACGGTCAACCCGGCCGGAGCCGACGACCCCAGCAGCCCGATCGCCGGCATGCCGGTGCTCACCGTCTGGGAGGCGGAGAAGGTCATCGTGTTCAAGCGCTCGATGGCCTCCGGATACGCCGGCGTACAGAACCCGCTGTTCTTCCGCGACAACACCTCCATGCTCTTCGGAGACGCGAAGGACCGGATCGAGGACATCGTCGGCGCGCTCTGACCCAGGGTGCGGACCAGCGCAGGGCGGAGGCCGCTCTCTCTTCCACGGGAGGGCGGCCTTCGCGTTCCGGGGTCGTGGTGGGCGCGCAGTTCGGCTGCGGTGTCAGTCTGCTGAGCTATCCTGCCCGCCACCGCACACCGACCGTAGGGACCACGAGAATTGACCGGCCTGTCTGCCTTCCCGCTGCCCTTCCACGCTTCCCGTTCCATATCGTTCGCGACACCACGAACGCTGCGGGAACTCGAGATGATGCAGTGCAGCGCGCACCTTCGGGCGAAGCCGGGGTGGTTCGACAAGATGAACGATGCCGACATCGTCGCCAGGTGGACGCAAGAAGCGGTCGCCCAGGGCCTCACCGAAGCGCAGGTTCGTTACGTGCTCGCCGAACTCGCCCACTACGCCGCGCTGCGGGACGGACGAACCGGCGTCGAGGTGTCCGCCGTCGACGGGGTGTGGCAGTCGGACACACTGGTCGACGACAAGCTCGCATCCCGGCTGCGCGAGGCGGTTCGGGTTCTGGAACAGGTCCCCGAAGCAGAACAGGACTGGCATCCCGGATCCGACGGCCAGGTACTGGATCTGGTTCATCCCTCACTGTTCTGCCTCGTGAGAGAGGCGAGCGGGGCGCCCGAGCGGGCTTGGCAGAACCCGACGGACCGCTACTCGAAGTACGAGTTCTCGGAGAAGTTCCAGTGGCTGCCCACGGATGTCGACGTCAGTGACGACGGCGATGTCTCCTTCCGTTCGTACGTCAACAACGTCCACCCCGAGACCCATCACGAACTCGCCTCCGTCCTGCCGGACCTGTTCGCACGCTTTCTCCCACTGCTGGAGAACGTGCTCACCGATCTGCGCCATCCACGGCCCCTGCGGATCGAGGCCGATCCTTATGGGTGGTACGACTCGGAGCCGGAGTATCCGAACAAAGCCTCCTACAGCGACAACGGGGCCTATTCAGATGCCCTCGACGCATGGACGGAGGCCCAGGAAGACTGGTGGGAGAACCGCCGTCCGATCATCCCGGACGCCCCGGACTTCACCCCGCCCGAGGCCCCCGACGCGTCCGCCCGAGTCGACCTGCGCGGCCGCCGCCTCCAGGTCATCGTCAAGCTCGCCACCATTCACCTCACCCCGGACAAGCCCGAGTACCCCGGCGGCTCCTGGCATGTCGAGGGGATGCTGAACGAGCGGATCGTCTCGACGGGCATCTACTACTGGGACAGCGAGAACATCACCGAGAGCCGGCTGGGTTTCCGGGCGGCACTCGACGACCCGAACTATGAACAGAACGACGACGACGGTCTGCGTGAGGTCTACGGGCTGGAGAACGAAGACGCACTGAACCAGGTGCTGGGATCGGCGTCGACGCCGGCGGGTCGCTGCCTGGCGTTCCCGAACATCCTGCAACACCGCGTCGGGTCATTCCGCCTCGTGGACCCCACCCGTCCGGGACACCGCAAAATTCTTGCGTTCTTCCTGGTCGACCCGTCGGAAAAGATCGTCTCGACATCGGATGTGCCACCGCAGCAACCGTGGTCCGACACCTCGACCATGACGCTTGAACAGGCCAAGGACTACCGCGAACAGCTCATGCAGGAACGCAAGTTCTTCGTCGACGAACACAACGATCAGCTCTACGAACGGGAATTCTCCCTCTGCGAGCACTGAACCTCTCGCGGCGGGTGGAGCATCTGGCCCGCCGGAGCGGTCGCCAGGTTCTCGGTCGTGAGAGACGGGAGTCCTGACCGGCCCGGTCCACTCTGCTGTGCGCTGTCGTGCCAACTCCTGGGCACAGGGAGCAAAGTCGGGCGGCCGGACCGGTCGTACGTTCGGGGTGTGCCCAGCCGCGAAGGCGGCGGGGCGCCATACCGACTGCTCCGAGAGGACCCCTCATGTTCGACATCGCCAAGGTGCAGGCCGCCCCGAGCGCGGATCTGCTCACGCCCGACAACGCGGTCATGCTCTTCGTGGACCACCAGCCTCAGATGTTCTTCGGCACCGGGAGCGGCGATCGCGCCGCGATCATCAACAGCACCGTGGGTCTCGCCAAGGCGGCTCAGGCGTTCGATGTGCCGGCCGTCCTGACCACGGTCGCCGCCGAGTCGTTCTCCGGGCCCCTGCTGCCCCAGCTCGCCGAGGTGTTCCCCAAGCACGAGGTCATCGACCGCACGACCATGAACGCCTGGGAGGACGAGGCGCTCGTGGCGGCGGTCAAGGCGACCGGGCGCAAGAAGATCATCCTCTCGGGCCTGTGGACCGAGGTCTGCCTGGTGCTGCCCGCACTCTCCGCCCTGGAGCAGGGGTACGAGGTGTACGTGGTCTCCGACGCCTCCGGCGGCGTCAGCCCGGCCGCCCACGAGCACGCCCTGCAGCGGATGATCGCAGCCGGCGCGGTGCCGGTGACCTGGGTGCAGGTGCTCCTCGAGCTGCAGCGCGACTGGGCGCGCCAGGAGACGTACGGCGCGGTCATGGAGATCGTCAAGGCCCACGCGGGCGCCTACGGCCTGGGCGTCGTGTACGCGCAGAGCGTCATCGGCGCCCACGCGGCCGGCTGACAGCCGTGGACACCGGCATTCTGATCCTGCGTCTGCTGGTGGGCCTGCTCGTCGCCGGCCATGGAGTGCAGAAGATCAGCTCACACCTGGGCGGCAGGGGACTCGACGGCGGCGCGGAGGAGTTCCGCGCCGACGGCTTCCGCGGCGGAGTCCTCACAGCCCTGGCGGCAGGCGGTGGCCAGATCGGATCGGGTCTGTTGCTCGCCGCCGGCCTCGTGACCCCGCTCGCCGCCACCGGGGCCATCGGGGTCATGACGGTCGCGCTCACCGTGAAATGGCACAACGGCCTCTGGGTGCAGAACGACGGATACGAGTACCCGCTCGTCCTCATCGGCGCCGCCACCTCTCTCGCCGCGACCGGACCCGGTGCCTGGTCCCTCGACGCGGCCCTCGGCCTCACGCCGTACCCGCTGTGGTGGGCCGCCCTCGCCCTTGCGGCCGGTCTCGGTAGCGGGCTGCTCACCCGGCTCGTCCTGCACCGGACGGCCCCGGCGGCGCCGCGGACCGCCGCCCCCGGCGGCCGCTGAGCGCGAGCCGCGAAGACCGGGTCCGGCCGCTCCGAGCCCCCGACCGGACGGCCGGGCCCTTCCACCTGCCAGGAGTAGATGATGGACACCACTACCACCGCGCCCCCGCGCGGCGGCGGCCAGCCGCTGCTGCACCAGAAGGGCGACGAGACCCAGACGTTCGGCACGCTCAAGCAGCTGCCGATCGGCCTCGGCCACGACACCCGCATGTACGCCTGCCAGCGCCTGAACCGCGTACTGGCCGACACGCAGATCCTGTACTCCCTTTACAAGAAGCACCACTGGCTCATGCGCGGGGCGACCTTCTACTCGCTCCACCTGATGCTGGACAAGCACGCCGAGGCCCAACTGGCCATCGTGGACGCGCTGGCCGAGCGGATCCAGAGCCTCGGCGGCGTCGCCGTCGGAGACCCGCGCCACGTCGCGGAGCTGACGGGGATTCCCCGGCCGCCGGACGGCGTGGAGAAGGTCCCTGTCATGTTGTCGCGGCTCCTCGACGCGCACGAGCGGATCCTGATCGACGCGCGGGACGCCGCCGCCCGGATATCGGCGGAAGGCGACGAGGGCAGCATCGACCTGCTCGTCTCCGACGTCATCCGCACCGGCGAGGCGCAGGTGTGGTTCCTGGCCGAGCACCTCGTGGACACCCCTCTGGTGCGCGGCTGATGGAGGACACGTACGACGTCGTCGTGGTCGGTGGTGGGCCGGCCGGCGAGGTCACCGCCGATCGGGTCGTCCGGTCAGGACTGACCGCCGTCGTCGTCGAGGCCGAGACGGTGGGCGGCGAGTGCTCGTACCGGGCATGTGTGCCGAGCAAGGCCCTGCTGCGTCCCGGCGCGGCCAGGGAAGCCGCGCTGTCGGTCGACGGGGCACGGCAGGCGGTGACCGCGGCACTCGACCCGGCGCGGGTCCTGGCCCGCCGCGATCGGTTCACCGGCCGCGGTGACGACACCGGCCAGGCCGACTGGCTGAGCAGCGCCGGCATATCCCTCGTACGAGGGCATGGTCGGCTCGCCGGAGAGCGCCGGGTGGAGGTGACCGGGGCCGACGGCTCGGTCCGCGCTCTGCGGGCGCGGCTCGCGGTCGTCCTCGGCCCCGGCACGGAGCCCACGCTGCCGCCCGTCGAAGGACTCGACCGGATCGGCGTGTGGACCAACCGGCAGGCCACCACGGCCGATGCGGTACCCGAGCGGCTCGTCGTCATCGGCGGGGGAGTGGTGGCCTGCGAGATGGCCACCGCGTGGCGCTCACTCGGTTCCTCCGTCACCCTGCTCGTCCGCGGCCAGGCCCTGCTGACCGGCTGGGAGCCGTGTGCCGGCGAAGAGGTGACCCGCGGTCTGACCGGTCTGGGCGTCACGATCCGCTTCGGGGTCTCGGCGACCCGGGTCGTCCGTGACGAGGCCACCCGCACCGTGACCGTGGAGACCGACGACGGCGCCACTCTCGTCTGCGACGAGGTACTGGCCGCGGTCGGCCGTCGCCCGCGCACCGCGGACCTCGGTCTGGAGACCGTCGGACTGCCGGCCGGCGACTGGCTGCCGGTCGACGACACCTGCCGCGTCACCACCCTCGACGGGAACTGGCTCTACGCCGTCGGCGACGTGAACCACCGCGCGCCGCTGACCCACATGGCCAAGTACCAGGCCCGCGCCTGCGCTGCGGCGATCGCGGAGCGTGCCGCAGGCCGCCCCGCCGACACGGGACGCCGGCAGGCCTGGAGCGCGGAGGCCGACCACATCGCCGTCCCGCAGGCCGTCTTCACCCACCCCGAGGTCGCGAGCGTCGGTCTCACCGAACGCGCGGCACGCGAAGCGGGAGTCGCGGTACGCGCGGTGGAGTACCGCATCGACGACGTCGCCGGGGCCGCGCTGTACGCGGACGACTACCGCGGCCACGCCAAGCTCGTCGTCGACGAGACCCGTGGCGTCGTCGTCGGCTGCACCCTCACCGGCCCGATGGCGACCGAACTCATCCACACGGCCACCGTCGCCATCGTGGGCGAAGTCCCGCTCGAGCGTCTGCGGCACGCCGTTCCCGCCTTCCCGACGGTCAGCGAAGTCTGGCTGCGGTTGCTGGAGGCGTACGGCCTCTGAGGCCACCGCCTCCCAGCCATCCGAAACGCAACACCACCACACCACCACACCGACGCAAGGAGCACACCCATGCCGTTCATCAAGGTCGCCGAAGGCGGCTCCGCACCCATCAACCTCTACTACGAGGACCACGGCACCGGACAGCCCGTCGTGCTGATCCACGGCTGGCCGCTCAACGGGGCTTCCTGGGAGAAGCAGACCGCCGCACTCCTCGCCGCCGGCCACCGGGTCGTCACGTACGACCGGCGCGGCTTCGGTCGCTCCGACCAGCCCGCGGACGGCTACGACTACGACACCTTCGCCTCCGACCTGAACGAGGTCCTCACCACCCTCGACCTGCGTGACGCCGTCCTGGTCGGCTTCTCCATGGGCAGCGGCGAGGTCACGCGCTACCTCGGCACGTACGGCTCCGACCGCATCGCCAAGGCAGTCATGATCGGCGTCGTGCCGCCCTTCCTGCTGAAGACGGACGACAATCCGGGCGGGGTGGACGCGGGTGTCTTCAAGGGCATCGAAGAAGGCATCTCCGCGGACCGGTTCGCGTTCATGACGGCCTTCCTCGCCGACTTCTACAACGTGGACGTGCTCGGCGGGGAGCGCATCAGCGAGCAGGCGGTCCAGGCCAGTTGGAACGTCGCCGTCAGCGCCTCCGCCAAGGGCACCCTGGACTGCGTCCAGGCCTGGCTCACGGACTTCCGCGCGGACCTGCCGCGCATCGACGTCCCCACCCTCATCATCCACGGCGACGCCGACCGCACCCTGCCCGTCGGGGTCACTGCGATCCCGCTGGCCCAGCTCATCACCGGCGCCCAGCTGACGATCGTGCCCGGCGGCCCGCACGGCCTGATCTGGACACACGCCGACGAGGTCAACACCGCCCTGCTCGCCTTCCTCGACTGAGCAGGCCTGCCGCTTCATGCCCGGCGGAGGCCCAGGAACCCGCTGAACCCTCCCCGCCCCACCGCCGCCCCGTACACCCTTCGAAGGAGAACCCTCATGCCGAACCGGCCGACCCTCGAACCCGCAGCCCAGGCCTTCGCCGACGCCACCGCTCAGCCGCCCTTCCTCTACCAGATCCCCGTGGCGGACGGCCGCAAGGCCGTGGACGACGTCCAGAACGGTGAAGGCGTCCCCCTGCCTTCCGTCGACGAGGAATGGGTCACCGTCCACGGCGGCCCGACCGGCGACGTCCGCGCCCGGATCGTCCGCCCGCGCGGCGCCACCGGCCCCCTCCCCGTCGTCCTCTACATCCACGGCGCGGGCTGGGTCTTCGGCAACGCCCACACCCACGACCGGCTCGTCCGCGAACTCGCCGTCGGCACCGGGGCGGCCGTGGTCTTCCCCGAGTACGACCTCTCGCCCGAGGCCCGCTACCCCGTCGCCATCGAGCAGAACTACGGCGTCGCCCAGTGGGTGGCCCGCGAGGGACACCACAAGGACCTCGACGGCACGCGGATCGCCGTCGCCGGCGACTCGGTCGGCGGCAACATGACCGCCGCCCTCACCCTCATGGCCAAGCAGCGCGGCGACGTCCGCCTCACCCACCAGGTCCTCTTCTACCCGGTGACCGATGCGAGCTTCGAGACCGACTCGTACCACCGGTTCGCCGAGGGCTACTTCCTGCGCCGCGACGCCATGAAGTGGTTCTGGGACCAGTACACGACCGAAGAGGCCGAGCGCGCCCAGATCACCGCCTCACCGCTGCGCGCCACCACCGAGCAGCTCACCGGCCTGCCGCCGGCACTCGTCATCACCGCCGAGGCCGATGTCCTGCGTGACGAGGGTGAGGCGTACGCGGCGAAGCTCCGCGCCGCCGGCGTCCCCGTCACGGCCCTGCGCGTCCAGGGCGCCATCCACGACTTCGTCATGCTGAACGCACTGCGCGAGACGCAGGGCGCGGAACTGGCCATCGGTGTCGCCACCGACACCCTGCGCAAGGCCCTGGCATGACCGGGCAGTCGACCAGCATGCCGGTGGCGGGCCTGGTGCCCGCCCCGCGCAGGGAACACGCGCAAGCGGACCTCCTCGTCCGCAACGCGAAGGTGTTCACCGGTGACCCCGACCGACCCGAGGCCCGCGCCGTCGCGATCCGCGACGGCCGGGTCGCGGCCCTCGGCGACGACCACGACCTCGCCCACCTCGTCGGGCCCGGGACCAAGGTCGTCGACGCCCTCGGCCGCCGGGTGATCCCCGGCCTCAACGACTCGCACCTGCATGTCATCAGGGGCGGCCTGAACTACGTCCTGGAGCTGCGCTGGGACGGGGTCCGCAGCCTCCGCCACGCCCTGGCCATGCTGCGCGAGCAGGCCGGCCGCACCCCCAAGGGGCAGTGGATCCGGGTCGTCGGCGGCTGGACAGCCGAACAGTTCGCCGAGCGCAGGATGCCGACCGTCGCCGAGCTGAACGAAGCCGCCCCCGACACCCCGGTGTTCGTCCTGCACCTGTACCAGTCCGCCCTGATGAACCGGGCCGCGGTCCAAGCCGCCGGGTTCACCCGCGACACCCCCGATCCGCGCGGCGGACAGATCGTGCGGGGCCGGAACGGCGAACCCAACGGCGTCCTCCTCGCGGCGCCGAGCGCTCTCATCCTGTACTCGACGCTGGCCAAAGCGCCGACGCTGGACGAGGCCGACAAGCGGACGTCGACGCGACACTTCCTGCGTGAGCTGAACCGTTTCGGGCTGACCTCCGCGGTCGATGCCGCCGGCGGGTTCCAGAACTTCCCAGACAACTACGCCACGGTCGTCGACCTCGCCGGCTCGGGGGAGCTGTCCCTGCGCATCGCCTACCACCTGTTCCCGCAGACGGCCGGCCAGGAGCTCGCCGACCTGAAGCGCTGGACCGAGATGGTCAAGCCCGGGGACGGGGACGAGTGGCTCCGGCTGAACGGCGCGGGTGAGAACCTGACCTGGGCCGCCGCCGACTTCGAGAACTTCTCCGAACCCCGTCCCGAACTCGCCGAGGGGTACGAGGCCGAGTTCGAGAAGGCCGTCCGGCTCCTGCTGGAGAACGGCTGGGGCTTCCGGCTCCACGCGACCTACGACGAGACGATCCGCCGCGACCTGGCCGTCTTCGAGAAACTCGCGGCGGAAGGCCTCTTCCCCGGCGGGAACCGGTGGCTCTTCGATCACGCGGAGACCGTGTCGGCCGACAGCCTGGACCGGATCGCCGCACTCGGTGGTGCCGTGTCCGTCCAGAACCGCATGTCCTTCCAGGGCACCGCCTTCCGCGACCGCTACGGCGCCGAGGCCGCCGCCCACACCCCGCCGGTCCGGGCCATGCTCGACCGGGGCCTGACCGTCGCCGCCGGAACGGACGCCACCCGCGTCTCCTCGTACAACCCGTGGGTCGCGCTCCACTGGCTGGTGACCGGACGCACGGTCGGCGGCACCGCGCTCTACCCGGCCGACAACCTGATCAGCAGGGAGACCGCCCTCGACCTCTACACGCGCGGCGGAGCCCGGCTCACCGGCGAGCAGGACGTCAAGGGAATCCTGCGGGAGGGCTGGTACGGCGACCTCGCCATCCTGTCCGACGACTTCCTCACCGTGCCCGAGGAAGTCATCCCCGACATCGAGTCCGTGCTCACCGTCGTCGGCGGCCGCATCGTCTACGCGAGCGCGGAGTACGACGGACTCGACGAGGTCGTCCCGCCGGTGAGTCCGCGGTGGAGCCCCGTGGCCCGCTTCGGCGGCTACCAGAGCGGTGCCCGCCAGGCCTCGCACGTGGCCGAGGCGGTCGCCGAGTCCGAGCAGCAGCGCCGATGGCGCGTCGCTCGTGGCTCCGCTCCCGAGACGCCTCCGCCGTTCCTCGACCCCTGCTTCGAGCACTGAACGAGAGATCCCCACGATGAGTACAGACTCCGCCTCCGCCGGCGGCGACGAGGACGGACCCTCCGGCCGGCCGGAGGCTCTCCCGGGTCGCCGCTTCGAGCCGGACCTCCGGTCGATGACCCGGATCAACCTGCGCCCCATCGCCTCACCCATGCCGCTGGGCTTCTTCACGGTGGCGATCGCCTCCGTGATGACCGGATGCATGCAGCTCGGACTCTTCGAGACCGAGGCCCGTGGCGCCGTCGCCCTGTGCGTGCTGCCGGCCTTCGCCCTGCAATTCCTCGTCAGCATCCTGGCCTTCGGCGCCCGTGACGTGATCGCGGCGACGCTCATGGGCGTGTTCGCCGGCAGCTGGCTGGCCTACGCGCTCGTCATGTACAGCGGCGCGGCCGAGGGGCTCAGAGTCCTGGGCGTCTTCAACCTGGCGTTCCTCTGCTTCGGGGCGCTGATGGCCGCGGTGACGCGGCCCAAGCGCGCGCTGTGGCTCGTCCTGGTGGTCTCCCTGCCCCGCTGGGCCGCCACCGGTCTGTCGGGTCTCACCGACGCCGAATGGCTCACGCGCACGTCCGGGGCCCTCGGCCTCCTGGTGGCGCTCGTCGCCATGTACGCCGCGTTCGCCCTGATGTTGGAGGACATGCGCAGCGAGGAGGTCCTGCCCATCGGCCGCAGTGGCCCCGCCCACGCCGCCGTGGAGGGCGACCTCGCGGTCCAGCTCCGCAACCTGGAACGCCAGGCGGGCGTGCGCCGCACGCTCTGAAACACCCCCGCTGGCACACCGACCCACGAACACCGCAACAGCACAGGAGCACCCATGGAACCGCAGGTGGTGGACCGCCCCGAGAAGTCCCGCTACGAGATCCTCGCCGGTGACGACGGCACCAAGACCGCGGGCTTCGCCGAGTACTTCCTCTCGGAGGACGAGATCGCCTTCATCCACACCGAGATCGATCCCCGTTTCGCCGGCCGGGGGCTGGGCGGGCTGCTCGCCCAGGGCGCCCTGGACGACGCCCGCGCGCGCGGGCTGCACGTCCTGCCGTACTGCCCCTTCATCCGTGGCTGGATCGGCAAGCACCGCGAGTACGCCGACCTGGTGCCCGAGGCGCGCCGCGCACGGTTCGGCCTCTGAAGCACGACGATTCCGCCTTCCACACGTCCACCTACGCCCCGAGGAGTTCTCGCATGTCCCGATCCGTCCGCCCCACCGTCGTGCTGGTCCACGGCGCCTTCGCCGACGCCTCCAGCTACGCCCGTGTCATCCCCGAACTGACCGCCGTCGGCCTGGAGGTGGTGGCCCCGGCGGTGCCCAACCGCAGCCTCGTCGACGACGCCGCGTACATCGCCTCGGTGATACGCGCCATCGACGGCCCCGTGATCCTGGTGGGGCACTCGTACGGTGGCGCCGTCATCACCCTCGCCGGCACGGAGGACAATGTCCGGGCGCTGGTCTACCTGGCCGGATACGCCCTGGAGGAGGGCGAGAGCCTGGGCGAGCTGCAGGGTCGTTTCCCCGACTCCGGCCTCGCCGACGCGCTCGTCTACACGCCGTTCTCCGTGGCGGGGTCCGACGAGACCGGCACCGACGTCTCGGTGGAGGTCGGGAAGTTCCACGCCCTGTTCGCCGCGGACGTCGACCCCGAGCTCGCCGCCGTGCTCGCCGTCTCCCAGCGTCCCCTGGCCGCACGGGCCTTCTCGGAGGCGGCCACGGTCGCGGCGTGGAAGAGCAAGCCGTCCTGGGGTCTGGTCGCCACCTCCGACCGGACCATCAACCCCGACGTGGAGCGCTTCGGCTACGGGCGGGCCGGAATGACCACCGTCGAGGTCGACTCCTCGCACCTCGTCATGCTCGCTCAGCCGAAGGCCGTGGCCGAGCTGATCCAGGACGCTGTCCGGTCCACCGCCCACTGACCCGCGCCCCGACCGGGCCCCGTGCCGATCCCACGCCGTTGGTGTGGGGTCGGCACGTCCGCGCGAGGCGGCCGGCCGGTCGGTACGGGGACGCCGAGCGATCACCGCCTCGGTTCACGCGTGACGCGCGCTCGACTGCCATTCCCGTGGCGACATCCCGTACGCGGTGCGAAAGGCGCGACTGAAGTGGGACGGGTTCACGAAGCCCCAGCGCTGGGCCACCGCCGAGACGGCGGGGGCCGTCCGCGACTGCCGGGACAGCTCCCGTCGGCACCTTTCCAGGCGCTCGCGGTGGATCCAACGACCCACCGTGGTCCCGTCCGACTGGAAGAGCTTGTGCAGATAGCGGACCGACATGTGGTGCGCGCACGCGATCATCTCCGGAGAGAGGTCGGGATCGGCCAGGTGTCGCAGGATGTACTCCTTGATGCGGGCCAGCATCCCGCGGGCCAGTTCCGACGCGTGGGGGTTCAGCAGCCCCTGCCGCTCGCGCACCAGCACCGTCAGCAGGTCGACGGCGGTCATCGCGAGTTGCCGGCCTGTGTACGGGTCGAATTCGGCCGCCCGGTCCGCCAGACGCTGAAGATGGCCGGCGACCACTCCGGACGTGCCGCAGTGGCTGTCGAAGACGGTCGCCGTGATCGCCCGCAGTTCGGTGTCCGTCACGGGCAGCACCTCCTTCGGCACGAGGATCGAGGTGAATCGGAAGTTGTCCGGCTGTTCCCTGCTGTAGGGCCGGCCGGCGTCGGAGCAGGTGAAAGTGCCCGGGTGGACCAGGGCCTGACGCCCGTCCTGGGTGAGCCGCCCGGTTCCCTGGTGCTGGAGCGTGATGGTCAGGAACTCCTCTCCGCCCCTGGAGATCAGGGAGGCGTGGCGCGACGCGCTCGCCGGGCCGCCCTCGATCACCGAGATCTGGAGGGGGCCGAGTCTGTCGACGGTGATCGTCCCCACCGCGGGCTCGCGCTCGCGCAGCGTGACGTCGATGGGAACCAACGTGTCGGAGACGATGCTCTGCCAGTATTCGGCCCGCTCGGACGGGGGGAGCGGCAGGATGGAGAGTACGACGGACATCATGACCCCTCGTGATGGTCGTGCGGACGCTCCCTGAAGAGCGTCGGAACAGCGGAACGTGCGCCGGCGACCGGCGCGAAGCCGGTTCTCGCGTGGCTCGGGGACGCCGCGGACCGACGGCGGAGGGGCGGGCTGTGTGAGGGCGGGAGTGCTTCGAGGACGCCATACGACACCCGGGCACGACGGCCGTGCTTCACACAGCGCTCACGGGACCTCCGACGGGATGCGACTGTCTCCTGCGTCCAGTCTCGGACCGCCTGCCGTCGGAGCCATCAGTCACCCGACTGGTGTTCTGCTCAGTACTCCCGCTCATGATTCTGCGACGGCGCGCCGGGCCCGTCCCCGCCGGGCGCGTCGGTAGGGAAGCGCCCGGCGCTCTCTCACCGCAGGCGAGCGCGCAGGAACCTGCCCCCGAGCCGCACTGCCGCAAGCGTCGGCGGGCTGTTGCGCAGAGCGCTCAGTGACACGAAGTCGTGGACCGTGCCCTGGAATCGCGCCGCGGTCGCGGCGACACCGGCTTGTCGGAGCCGGTCCGCGTACTCCTCCCCTTCGTCCCGGGCGACGTCGGCCTCCGCTGTCACGACCAGCGCCGGCGGCAGTCCCGCCAGCGCTGCCGTACTCGCACGCAGCGGGGCCGCGGTCGGCTCCTCCCGCTGCCGGGGATCGACCGCGTACTCCCGCCAGTAGGACCGCACGGCATCCCGGGTGAGCTGATATCCGGTGGCGAAGAACCGTTGGGACGGGCTGTCGCAACGGGCGTCGGTCAGTGGGTAGTACAGCAGCTGGGCGCGGATCTCCGGACCCCCGCGCTCCCGCGCCAGCAGCGTGAGCGCCGTGGCGAGGGTGGCCCCGGCGCAGTCGCCGGCGACCGCGAGCCGGTCGGTGTCGAGTCCGAGCGGCTCGGCCTGTCCGACCGTCCAGGTCAGCAGGGCGTAGCACTCTTCGAGGGCGACCGGATAGCGACTCTCGGGCGTGCGGCTGTACTCGGGAACGACGGCCGCGACACCGGCTTCGCGCACCAGCTCGCTGACGAGCCATGCGTGCGTCTGCGCGTCGCCCAGCATCCAGCGGCCCCCGTGGACGTAGAGCATGGTGGGGGGCCGGCCCACGAGACCGGTCGGCCGGAAGACCCAGAAGCCCACCAGACCGGTGGGCCCCACGGGCGCCGCGTGGAAGGTGGCGTCCACGTCGAAGTCGTCGATCCGATCGCCCTGGGCCTCTTGCAACGCCTGGCGTGCGGTCTCCGGTTCGAGCTCGTGGAGGAAGGGCGGTGTCGCCGAGGCGTCGACGAGCCGCCGTACCAGCGGATCCAGAATCACCGGCCGCGGCTGCTCGGCGCGCGCCTCCCGGTCAGGCTCCGGCCGCATTCGTTCCGCCTCTCGCTCGGGCCCCTCGGGGTGGTGGTCGTTCGCACGTCAGCCGTCGTGCAGGAGGTCCCGAAGTTGATGGCGGCTGCTGATGCCGAGCTTGGGATAGACGTTGTAGAGGTGCGAGCCCACCGTACGCGGCGAAAGAAACAGCCGCTCGCCGATCTCGCGGTTCGAAAGGCCGACCGCGGCGAGCCGCGCTATCTGTTGCTGCTGGGCCGTCAGCTCGGCCAGCCGCTCGGCCGAGGTGGACGCGGAGGAGTCGGCGACACCCGTCGCGCGCAGCTCGCCGCGGGCCGCGTCCGCGAGCGGCCGGGCGTCGAGCCGGGCCGCCACCTCGAGGACCGCGGTCAGTTGGGCGCGGGCCTCCAGGGGCCTGCGGCGCCTGCGTAGCCAGATCGCGTAGTGCAGACGGGCCTGTGCCCGTTCCATCGGCCAGGTGTCGCCCTCGGGATTGACCAGAGCCAGCCGGAAGTGGTGCTCGGGGTCCGCCACCTCGTCGACAAGCGCCGCCGCGTGGTGCATCAGGAGCGTCATACGGGTCGTCGGCCGCTCGCCCATGCCCGCCCGCACCGCGCCGAGGACGCGTGCCGCCTCCTTCTTCCGGCCGACGCGCTGTGCGGCGGCGGCCAGTTCGCCCACGGAGCGCGGAGACAGGAAGCGGACGAGCGGCGATCCGTCCTCGTCGAACAGGGACCTGAAGTGGCGGAACGCGCGCTCGGCGTCCCCCAGGGCCAGCGCGTGCAGGCCGCTGGCCCGCAGCATTCTGGCCCGAGTGGTCTGGTTCTCACCGAGGTTGACGGAGCGCCAGTGGAGACCGGTGAACGGGATGTCCGGCAGGCTGTCGCCGCGCAGTGCGCGCAGTGTCACCTCCAGCGCCTCGAGGTCCATGTCGACACGGGGCAACCGGTGGACCACCGCGTCGGAGCGCCCTTCTTCGATCAGGGCCTGGGCCTCCGGCCATCGGCCCATGACGATGAGGGTGTCCACGTGGTTCGGAAGCGTCCATAGCCGCGAGCCCCACGCCCCACGGGCGCCGTGCAGCGTGCTCGCCTGTCGGTACGTCTCCGCGCACTGCTCCGACTCGTCGGTGTAGTACGCCACCGAGGCGTGGGCCAGCAGCCGGGTCGGTGGAGTCGGTCCGCCGAGCGGTCCGGACGGCGGGACGGGCACCCGGCGGGCTGTGCCGCCGCCATGGGCGTCGGCATCCAGACAGACCGACACGTAGGTTTCCAGGGCCTCCAGGACTCCGGGCCCGGTGAGCCCCGGGAACTCGCCCGCTCCCGCCGGTTCGGTGAGCCCGGTGGGAGTGACGCGCCCGGAGTGCTCGGCACGGTCGTCCCCCGACACGGCTGTCACCCGGGCCGACCGGCGTGCGTGGTCGAGCAGACGCGGCAACTCCTTGCGATGCTCCGGAAGACCGGACTGGTGGGCGATCGCCGCGGCGATCGCCGTGAGCGCGTAGGAGCCGGTGGCGGTACGCGGGGGAGAGTGCCGCCACATGTCCAGCAGCAGCCCGAAGGCTTCCCGTTGGAACGAGAGCAGCGACAGCGCGGTGGCCATGGCACAGGCCGCGACGCATCGCAGGTCCGGGTCGCGACCGACCAGGGAGAACTCCGCGTACAGATCGCGGACCCACTCCGGATCCCCGAGAGCGCTCGCCGCCGTCATGGCCGCGGCGAGGCGACGGGCCCGGTCCACGTCGTTTCCGCTGAGCCGGGCCGCCTGCTCCAGCGCCTTCGCCGAGGCGAAGTGGTCGCCCGCGCGCGCGGCGTGCACGGCGGTCGCCCGCTCCAAGGCCGAGGCGGCCTCCTCGTCGGGGCCGAGCGCGGCAGCGGCCAGATGCCAGGCCCGGTACGCGGGGCTCTGGCCCGCTGCCGCCGCCAGGTCCCGGTGAGCCCGCTGCCGCAGCTTCGCGGGCTGTCGCAGGAAGGCCGCCGCACGCACCAGCGGGTGACCGAACGTGAGGCGGCCGTCGGCGATGCCGATCAGGCCGGCCTCCTCCGCCGGGGTCCAGACGGTGAGGTCGTCGGTGCCCAAGGCCGTCATCACGATGCGGAGTTCCTCCTCCGCCGGCGCGGCCGAGGCGTAGAGCAACGCGCGCTGCGTGTCCTCCGGGAGAACTTCCAGACGCGACGCGAACATCTGCGGGGCCGAGGCCGACCCGGCACCGACGCGTGATGCCCGGTGCAGGTCGACGATCGCCAGCGGATTACCCTCCGCCCGCCGGAGCAGGTCCAGCCGGAGCCGCCCCCGAGGCGCGTCGGGCTGCGCGTCCAGCAGCCGGGCCGCAGCTCCGGGGGACAACGGCCCGAGCCTCAGGACGGGGAGATCCGCCGGGACTCCGGACGGGGGACCTTCGCCGCGTGCGGTGAACAGCATGGTCACCGCCTGGTCCGTGAGCTGCCGCCGTACGGAGAACACGACATCCAAGGATGCGTCGTCCCACTCCTGGGCGTCGTCCACGGCCAGCAGCAGCGGGTTCGTCCGGGCGAGGCGGGTCAGGAGCGCCAGTGTCACGGCACACAGCGCACGTCGTTCCTGCGGCCCGGCGCCCGCACCCGGCTCGAACGCGGTACGCAGCACCGGCCACCGGTCCTTCGGAAACAGGTCCGGCACGTTCAACACCGGCAGAAGCAGCCGGTGCAGCGAGGCTAAAGGGGCGGGTTCCTCCCCACCCCAGCCCCGCGCCGACAGGACCCGGGACCCGCGCGCAGCGGCCGACTCCTCGGCGAACCGCAGCAACAGGGACCTGCCGGTGCCGGTCTCCCCGAGCATGAGCAGACCCTGCGGACCGGAACGAACGTCAAGACACCGCAGGATCCGGCCGATCTCCTCCTCACGGCCGATCGGCACAGCCGCGCGTCCCGCTTCGAACTCCGTCATCGCACTCCGACTCCCCGTGCGAGGCAGCTTGTTCCCGCCCCTGCCGCGATGCTGTCAGGAGGGCGAGCAGACCGCTTCTGTCATGTGACCAGTCATGCCCGAAGAGAGCCTGGCAAGATGGCGTCAACGCTGTGAACAGGGATTTCACGGCTGACCCCGCTCCACTGGGCGGTCCGGGGCGGTCGGTGGCCAGGACGAGGAGAGCATGGACGTCGGCGCCGTAGAGGCACGCACGCGGGGTATCCGGGGCAGGGCCCGCGAACGGGAGTGGATCGGCAGACTCGTCGACGCGGCGGACGGCCCCGGATCGAAGGTGCTCGTGCTGACCGGTCAGCCGGGCGCCGGCAAGAGCACCCTGCTCGACCACGCAGCCGACGTGGCCGCGGCACGGGGCAGGCGGGTGCTCCGCGTCCGTGGCTGTGAGGGCGAGCAGGGCCTCGACTTCGCGGGAGTGCACCAGCTGCTGCGCCCCGTCCTCCGCGACATCGACCGGCTGCCGGCGCGTCAGCGCGACGCCCTCCGGCACGCGTTCGGCACGGACGACGGCGACGCACAGCAGATCCCGGAGCCGCTGGTGATGAGATCCGGCGTGCTCACCCTCCTCTCGGAGGCGGCGACGGAACAGCCCCTGCTCCTCGTCGTCGACGACGCCCAATGGCTGGACCTCTGCTCCCTGGACGTGCTGGCGTTCGTCGCCAGGCGCCTCGAGGGCGAACGGATGGCCCTGCTGCTCGCGGCACGGGACGAGTCGGTGCCGGCCCGCTTCGACCGCGACTTCCCCCATCTGGCGACCGGCCCCCTCGACCGGGCGGAGGCGGGCCTTCTCCTGGACGAGCAACCGCATCCGCCGCGAGGCAAGGCCCGCGCCGAGATCATCGAGCAGGCCGCCGGGAACCCCCTCGCACTCATCGAACTCGCCCGGGCGTTCGCCAAGGAGCCGGGTCTCCAGAGGCCGGGTGCGATCGAAGCCCTCCCCCTCACCACCCGGCTCGAGCGACTGTTCGCAGCCGACCTGCCCGACCTTCCGCAGGCGACCCGGCATGCGCTGCTCCTGGCGGCAGCCGCGGGCACGGACCGGCTCTCCGACGTCCTGCACGCCGTCCCGGGCCTCGACGATCCCGAGGTCTGGCGGCCGGCCGAGGAGGCAGGACTCGTACGGGTCGAGAACGGCGACGTCCGGCTGCGCCATCCGCTGATCCGGTTCGCGATCCACCAGGCGGCCTCCTTCGCCGACCGCCGCGAGGCCCATCTGGCACTCGCCGCCGCGCTCGCGCACGAACCCGACCGCCAGGCCTGGCACCTCGCCGCGGCCGCGTTCGGGCCGGACGAGGAGGTCGCCGACGCCCTGGCGCAGAGCGCCGAGCGCTCGCGGCGGCGGGGCGGATACGCGGCCGCGGCCACCGCGCTGGAACGAGCGGCCGAACTCACCCCGGACGCGGAGCGTCGCGCCGGACGCCTGCTCGCCGCCGCCGTCTCCGCCATGTTCGCCGGATACCCCCAGTGGGTCGGCGAGCTCGCGGCCCGTGTGGGCACCCTGACGCACGACCCCAAGCTGCTCGCCGAGGCATCCCTGTGCGGCGGTTGGTCACTGGCCGTCACCCTCCGCCATGACGACGCGCTCGGATTCCTGCTGCCCGTCGCCGAGTCCATGGCCACCGCGGCTCCCGTCCTGGCGCTGGAAGCGCTGGGCACGGCGGCGACCCCCGCCTACAACTCCGGCGACGCCGTCTACCGCGCCGAACTCCAGCGCGTCGGCGCCCTGATCCCCCCGCAGCCGGGCCGGACCGAGACGCTGTGGGCTGAGGCGGTAGCCCGCCCCTTCACGGAGCGGGAGCAGGCACTGCAGCGCCTGCGCGACGGGGCGGGCCCCTCGTGGGAAGGCTCGGTCTCGGACCCCACCACGCTCGGCGACCTCATGATGCTCGGCGCCACCGCCTGGATCCTGGACGAGACCGACCTGTCCGTCCGCCTGCTCGGCCGGGCCATGGACCACTACCGTCCGGCCGCCACGGCGGGCACCAACTGCACGGTCACCCAGGCTCTCGCCCTCGCCCTGTTCGACAGCGGAGCGTGGACGGCAGCCGGGTCCGCGGCCGAGGACGCCTACTGCTTGGCCGCGGAAGCGGGGGCGGAGAACGTCGCCGTGGGGGCACCGATCCTCCAGGCCACGCTGCGCGCGCTCCGCGGCGACCACACCGGCGCGCGAGAGCGGGCCGCCGAGGCCGTCCGCGGCATCGAGCTGAGCAAGTCCCGCAGTCTGTACGTCCGTCACTGCCAGGCGCTCGGCATGGCGGCGCTCGCGGAAGGCGACCACGGGACGGCGTACGAGCACCTCCGCCGCGTCTTCACGCAGGATTCCCCTCCCGTCCCCGTGCACCTCCACGCTTCGCAGTACCACCTCGCCGACCTCGCCGCGGCCGCCGTGCGCGTCGGCCGGGCGGACGACGCCCGCGCCGTGCTCCGAGCCGCCGAGGACCAACTCGGTACGCCCCGTTCCAGCCGGCTGGACGCGATCGTGCACCGTGCCACGGCCCTGCTGAGCCCGCCCGACGACGCCGAGCCGCACTTCCTCGCGGCGCTCGCCGACCCCGCGGGCGCGCGCTGGCCCTTCGAACGCGCCCTCACCCAGCTGGACTTCGCCGAGTGGCTGCGACGACGCCGACGGGCCGCGGAGGCACGCCCCCTGCTCGCCAACGCTCTGGAGGTCTTCGAACGGCTCGACGCCCGCCCGTGGATCGAGCGCGCCACCGCCGAGCTCCGCGCGGCCGGCGTGACCGTGTCGGCCTCCGCCGCTCCGGAGGCCGTGGCCGGACTGACGCCGCAGGAGCTGCAGATCGCCCAACTGGCCGCGGAAGGACTGACGAACCGGGACATAGGCGCCCGGCTCTATCTGTCCCCTCGCACCATCGGCTTCCACCTGCACAAGATCTTCCCGAAGCTCGGCATCACGGGACGCGCCCAGTTGCGGGACGTCCTCGGCCCCTGACCTCGAACCGGGCGGGCACCGATGTCCAGGTCACGGAGCCGAGCCGGTGTCCCCCCGTGCGATGCGGTCCAGAAGGGGGGCAGCCCAGTCCGGGAGGGCGGACGCCGTGGGGCGGGGCGGACGGGGGTCGGCGGCGATGCCGATGCCGCCCGCCGGGTCGCCGTACACGAACCGCTGCGACCACCCGAGCCATGAACGGACGAACAGGTTCGCGCTCCACGCGAGGGCCAGGGCGGCGCGCCGCTCGGGAACCTCGTACCAGTAGCTGGTGAGCACCACCGCGCGGGAGACCGCCTCGTCCGGATCCCCCGGCCGGGAATCGGCGGTGAGCCCGGCGGCCAGCACCGACGCCGCGAACCGGTTCTCCGCGAGCAGTCCGCCGCTGTCGCAGACGACCACGTCCAGCAGGTCCGCCGGGAGGTCCACGGCGGCCCGCTCCAGCCGCGCCAGCAGCTCGGGCACCCCCGGATCGCCGGCCGTCTCGAGGCCGGGCACCACGCTCAGGTCGGCCGGCAGCCGCTCGTCCGCCGTGCGGGCCGCCAGCAGGTGCACGTACGCCAGCGCGCGCAGCGTCTGCCAGCGGCAGAGGGTGTCGAGCAGCGCGATCCGGGAGCCGCGGAAGGCGAGCCGCACCGGCCAGTCGGCCGCCCGGACCTCGTCCCCGAGGGCCCGCAGCTCCGGCGGCACCGGGGCCGGGAAGACCCGGCTCTGACCCGCGTCGTAGGACGGCTCGGCGCGGTAGCCCGGCCAGCCGGGCACGGGGTTCTGGGGTGTACCGCTACGGCTACTCATTCACTTCGTCGTCCTTCGGGGTCCGCCACTTCGCCGTGTCCTTGCCGTCTCGCGGAGTGATGTAGTTGGAGAGGTCCTCCGGGTCGATGTGGTACGCGTGGATCATATGGTCCTGGCGGATGATGGCCACCGGCCTCGACGGGTCGAGGCTGCGGTCGATGATGATCCGCGCCCCTGTCGCGTCGTCGACGTAGTTGGCCGGCGACTGCAGATGGCCCCGCAGGTACTTCTCCAGTTTCACCTCGTCCCCGCCGATGCCCTCCAGATAGTGGTTCGACTTGCCGCTCTCCGCCTCGTTGAGCTGGTGGTCGACGCCTTGCGCCGCCCGGGTGCTGTCCGAGTAGGGGGCCAGCCCGAAGGGGTCGCACCAACCCTGGGGATTGGCGACGTACGTCACCGGGTTGGGGGCCGCCGACAGGCCCAGCGGGTCCGGGCTCAGATAGCGGCCGGTCTCGGGGTCGTAGGCGCGGAAGTAGTTGTGGTGCAGGCCCGATTCGGTGTCGAAGTACTGGCCGGGGAAGCGCAGCGGCGTGTACGCCGTGGCGTCCCGGTTCCAGGCCGTGGAGCCCCACAGCGTGGACCGGCTGCGCCAGGCCGGCACGCCGTGCTCGTCGACGAGTTCGGTGGGCGCGCCCACCAGGTCCGTGACGATGGCGTAGAACCGTTCGTCCACCACCTCCTGGCCTGCCGTCAGGATCCGCTCCGTCTGCGCGAGCGGCTGCAGACCGCGGTGGTCCCAGGTCACGGCGATCGCCCGGTCGGCCTCCGTCGAGGTGCTGGTCTGCTCGCACAGCACGCTGCCGTCCCAGGTGAAGACCGTCCGCTCGGCCACCTCCAGCCCGTCGGGGGTCATCCGTTCCTTGGCCGTACGCCGTCCCAGCGCGTCGTACGTGTACCGCCAGCGCGTGCCGTCCGGGGTGGTCACGGCCGTGATGCGGTCCTCGGCGTCCCACTCGTACCGCCAGGTGTCGGGCTTGCGCGAGAGCCGGGCCTTCTGACGGAGCACGACCCTGCCGAGGGCGTCGTACTCGTGACGGACCCGGCCCGCGCCGATCAGCCGGGTGCCCTCGTAGGTGCGCGGTCCGGTGGCGTCCAGGCCTCCGGGATGGGAGCCGGGCCAGGACGCGGAGGACTGGTTGCCCGCCTCGTCGTACGCGTAGCGCTCGGTCCAGTTCTCGGCGTGCACGGCCGTCACCCGGCCCCGGGGGTCGAGATCGAAGCTGCGCGGTCCGGCCAGCAGATCGTCGATCCCGGTCAGGACCCCGTCGGACCGGTAGGTGTACCCGCGACGCTGCACCACGTCCTGCCCGGGGCCCGTGAGCCGCTGCTCCACCAGCCGGCCGGCCTCGTCCCAGGCATGGCCGAGGGTGACGGTGTCTCCATAGGTGCGGCTGAGCTCCTGGCCCGCCGCGTCGTGCGTGAACCCGATCCGCCGGCCGGACGTGGTCAGGGCGTCGTGGCGGCCCCCCGCGTCGTAGGCCCACGCGGCGACGGCCCCCGTCGGGGTGGTCCGGCCGGTGCGGCGCCCCACGGCGTCGTAGGTGTAGGTGAGGGTGCGGCCGTCGACCGTCTCCTGGACGAGCCGGCCCGCCCGGTCGCGCAGCCGGGTCAGCACACTGTCCCCGCGCACCGCGGCGGCGAGCCGGTCGAACACGTCGTACTCGTACGTCGTCACCGTGCCGCCCGCGTCCTTGCGGACGGTGTGCCCCAGGGCATCGCGGTCGTACGTGATCCGCTGCCCGAGGGCGTCGGTGCGGGTGACGAGCCGGCCGGCCGGGTCGTACGCGTAGTCGAGCGCACGACCGTCGAAGTCGGTCTCCCGGACGAGCCGGCCCGCCGGGTCGTAGGCGTACTCCCAGGTCATGCCCTGTGGGTTGCGGACCTGGGTCAGCCGCAACTCGGCGTCGTACGCGTATTCGTGGCGTGTGCCGTCCGCGTCGGTCCGGGCGGCGAGCAGGTCGAAGTGGGTGTACTCGAAGTGCACCGTGGCGCCGTCGGGACCGTCCGTACGGGTCAGGCAGTTGCCCTCTCCGTCGTACGTCCACGAGCGCCGTCCGCCGTCCGGACCGGTCCGGTGCAGCGGCTTGCCCTCGACCGTCCACTCCATGCGCGTGACCGCGCCCAGGGGGTCGGTGACCGCCGTGGCCCGCCCGAAGGCGTCCCGCTCGTACGTCGTGGTGGCGCCGAGCCGGTCGGTGACGGCGAGCGGCAGCCCCGCCCGGTCGGTGCGGATCCGGGTGACCGCTCCAAGCGGGTCGGTCACGGTGCTGAGGTGGCCGCGCCCGTCGTAGCCGAATCGCGTGACCGTTCCGTCGGGGCGGCTGACCGAGGTGCGGTTTCCCCGCTCGTCGTAGGTCTGGCGGACGACCGAGCCGTCCACGGCGACGACCTTGACCGGCCGGCCGAGCTCGTTGTACTCGGCTCGCGCCTCCCGGCCGTCGGGCCGGACGTACGAGACGAGGCGGCCGGCGTCGTCGTAGGCGGTGCGGGTGGTGTGGCCGAGCGGATCGGTGTGCGCGACCCGACGGCCCCGCTCGTCGTACTCGTACCGGGTGACCGCCCCGAGCGGGTCGGTCTCGGCCACCACCCGGTACCGCTCGTCGATCAGGTAGCTGCGGGTGTGCCCGGCGGCGGTGGTCACCCGCGTCGTCCGGAGGCCGGTCCGCGGGTCCGCCTCGTGGTAGCGGAAGGTGAGGGCGATGTGGCCCGCCTCGCCGCCCTCCGCGACGCACCGGTCGAGATCGTCGTAGGCGTACTCGTAGCGGCGGTCGTTCGTGTCGGTCCAGGAGGTGATGCGGGCGCGGTCGTCATAGGTGAACCGCAGTGGCAGCCCAGAGGAGTTGGTGACCTCCGTCAGGTTCCCGTCGGTGTAGCCGTACGCGAGGATGCGGCCGCCGCCGGTCAGGTGCAGGGCGGTGATCCGGCCGTCGGCGGTCTCGAAGCTCAGGTGGTAGCCGCCGGAGTGGACCATGCCCAGCGGAGTGCCGTGCTCGTCGTACTCGAAGGTGATGTGGTGGCCGCCCAGGCCCTCGAGCTGGACGATCGGCGCGATGCCGTTCTCGGCGCCGTCCGCCGGTGCGGCGAAGCGGCGTACCTCGCCCGTCAGGGGGTCGGTCAGCGTCCAGTCGCCGTCCGCGGTGCGCTCCAGCGGGCGACGGGGGCCCGACGCCGACACCGGCAGCACCGGCACGCCGGGCGCGGGATGCGGATAACCGACGAGGAGACCGTCCTCGGACACCAGGACGACACCCTTGGCGTCGATCTCCAGGTGCTGGTCGATCGTGGACGACCAGGTCGGGCCGAACCAGCGGCCCGCCAGGTAGCCCGACTCCGCGCGCCGCCTGAACGCGAAGGGGAAGGCGCCGGGGAGCACCACGTCCGTCTGCGGGAGGTACATCCGGCCGGTGGCGAGGTCGACGGGGTCGGTCCCCTCACTGGCCTTGTCCGGGTCGGACCGCTCGCCGTGGTGCGGGCCCTTGCTGTCCGTCTCCTTGCGGCCCGGGCCGTCCACGTCGTCCAGGCGCCGGGCGGCCGATCCACCCTTCCCCGCCGCGCCCAGACCTTTGGAACCGAGGAGTTCGGGCAGGAGCTTGCCCACGCCCTCGCTCGGGTCCTTCATGAAGTCGTCGAGCATCTGCTTGCCCGCGCCCCACGGGTCGTTGGCCGTGGTGACAAGACCGGCGGCCAGCGAGTTGAGGTTCGTCTGGTACTCGGCGGGGTGGGTCAGGTTGTACGGGTCCGTCGGGTTGACCGAGCGGGCGAAGTTGACGAGGCCGGCCGCGCCCTTGAGGACGCCGCCCGTCAGATGCGTCTTGGCGAGCTCCAGATAGTCCAGGCCGTCGGCGAGCTGCTCGGCGTACGAGGGCTTGGGCGGGGCAGCGTCCCGGGCCGCGCGGACCGCCGTACGGGCCGTCTCGGCGACCTCGTTGCGCTGCTTGCGCGCGTTGTCGAGCTTGTCCTGGGCGGCCTTGGCCAGCGAGACGCCGGGGTCGGTGAAGGTCTCGGACGGCCTCGGCGGCAGGGTGTCCTTCTTCGCCTCGACCGCGTCGTTGTACTCGTCGATCGACTTGTTGTAGGCGTTCCGCGCGTCCTGCGAGACCTTCTTGGCCTTGTTGTACTCGTCCAGGGCCTCCTTCGCCCGGCCCTGAGCCCACTCCACGGTGTCCGCGAACCGGTTCATGGCGTCGGCGGCCTTGCCGAAGGACTCGGCCGCCTTGAACCACAGCGGCGGCTCCTTGGCTATGGACTCCCGGAAGGCGTCCGCCGACTCACCCTTCAGACCGTCGCCCTGCAGGGCCTTGATGCCGTTGCCGACGAGGGTGAACGACAGCTCGAAGTCACTCAGGTGCGAGACCTGCGCGCGGATCTTGGACGCGCTGCCGTAGACCAGCTTCTTCGGGTCCTCGGTCTGACCCAGCTCCAGCTCCGCGACGTCCGCGCCGAGCTGGTTCGCGGCGGAGCGGCTCTTGTCGCGGATCCAGTCGCCCGCCTCGTCGAGACCGACGTCCTCCGCCAGGTCGGCGACCTTGTCGCCGGTCCACTCGACGGCATCGCCGAGGTCCTCGGCGCGGTCCTCGGCCCAGTCCTCCACCGAGTCCGGTACGAAGTCCCTCCAGCCCATCAGTTGCCACCCCCGTCGGCCTGGTCCAGCAGGTCCTTCAGCGAACCGACCTTGCCCGTGGAGGTCAGCTTGTCCCCTGTGTCGGACCAGGTCTGCTTGATGTCCTCGCGGCTCTTCTCGAAGGACTCGGCGCTGTAGTCCGGCTTGTAGACGTCGGCCCGGAAGATGTCGCCCCAGGCCTTCTGCTCGATCTCGTCCTCGCTCGCATGCGGATTGCCGTACGCCGCGTTGGCCACGACCTTGAACGCGCCCTGGATGTACTGGTCCTCCTCCCACACCGAGCCGGCGGCGATGCCGAGGGAGCGCGCGAGGATGCTCGCGTTCTGCACGAGGCTGCGCACGCCCCACTCCCAGCGCTCGCAGAAGTCCTCGTAGTCGGTGGCCAGACCCATGTGCCCGGTCTCCATGCCGGTCATGGCCAGGTCGCTGAAACCGGCGCCCTGGGAGGCGCCCGCCGCGTCCGAGAACTCGCGCAGCTCCGCGAAGGCCGCGCGCAGGCCCTTCTGGATGCCCGCGACGGCCGCGGGCGAGAGCTCCAGGTCCGGATCGCCCGCCATCAGGCGGCGTCCGTACGGTCGACGGCGCAGGCATCGGGCACGATGCCCAGGACCGGCGGGAACACCATCGAACCCTCCTCGTCGGCCACGTTCACCGCGACCCCCGCGGGACCGTCGACCATCGGGACGATCACGTCGACCAGACGCGCGCCGAGGATCGAGAGGTACTCCCACTCCCGGTCCCCGGCCCCACGCGCCTGCGCGAAGCGGGCCAGCGCCGCCTCGTCCGTGAACGCGTACAGCCAGCGGACACCGCCCCGGACGGCGGACATCAGACCTCCGTCGGCCCCGGCCTCCAACGGGGCGAGCAGCACCGCCCGCCGGAACTCGCCCACCAGGCGGCCGGGTTCACCCCTGCCGTCACGGTATGCGGCTATTTCCTGGGTCAGTTCCATGGCGCGCTTCCCCTCCGTTCCGTGCGATCAGGGCCCCCAAGAGGGACGGCATTCAGGCCACCGTCGGTTCCGCCAGGACGGGGCGGACCTCGCGGGGCGGTGGGGCGCCTCGTCCATCAGCGGCAGCGCCCTGCGGATCGCCGGCACCGTGCTGTACGTCACGTCGGGTTGTCCACAGGTTCCGGTGGCCTGGCCGAGGGTGTCGGTATCGGTCGCTACGCTTTTCGGATGGTCCTCACCGACGATTCCCCCGAGACCTCCGACGCAGCGCGGGTGCTCCGCCGTGTCTTCGGCTACAGCTCCTTCCGCGGGGCGCAGCAGGAGATCATCGAGCACGTCGTCGCTGGTGGCGACGGGCTTGTGCTGATGCCGACCGGCGGCGGCAAGTCGCTGTGCTATCAGATCCCGGCGCTCGTCAGAGAAGGCACGGGCGTCGTGATCTCGCCGCTCATCGCGCTCATGCAGGACCAGGTGGACGCGCTCAGAGCGCTCGGGGTCCGGGCCGGATTCCTCAACTCGACCCAGGACCCGTACGAGCGGCAGACCGTCGAGCAGGCTTTCGTCGCCGGAGAGCTGGACATCCTCTATCTGGCGCCCGAGCGGCTGCGCACCGAGGGCACGCAGCGGCTGCTCGACCGGGGCACGGTGTCGCTCTTCGCGATCGACGAGGCGCACTGCGTAGCCCAGTGGGGCCACGACTTCCGTCCCGACTACCTCGCGCTCTCCATGCTGCACGAGCGGTGGCCGAAGGTGCCGCGGATCGCGCTGACCGCGACGGCCACCGAGGCCACCCACGCCGAGATCGCGGGCCGCCTGGGGCTCCAGGAGGCCCGGCACTTCGTCGCCGACTTCGACCGGCCGAACATCCAGTACCGCATCGTTCCGAAGAACAACGCGCTCAAGCAGGTGCTGGAGCTGATCCGCACCGAGCACGACGGGGACGCGGGCGTCGTCTACTGCCTGTCCCGGTCCTCGGTGGAGAAGACCGCCGCCTTTCTGGTGGAGCACGGCATCGACGCCGTGCCCTACCACGCGGGCATGGACTCCGGCGCGCGCGCCGCGAACCAGGCGCGCTTCCTGCGGGAGGACGGCGTCGTGGTGGTCGCCACGATCGCCTTCGGCATGGGCATCGACAAGCCGGACGTGCGCTTCGTGGCCCATCTGGACCTGCCGAAGTCCGTCGAGGGCTACTACCAGGAGACCGGCCGAGCCGGGCGCGACGGCGAGCCTGCGACGGCCTGGCTCGCGTACGGCCTCCAGGACGTCGTCCAGCAGCGCAAGCTCATCGACGGCTCCGAGGGCGACGAGGCACACCGCCGCTCCCTGGCCGCCCACCTCGACGCCATGCTCGCGCTGTGCGAGACCGTCGACTGCCGTCGCGTGCGCCTGCTCGCCTACTTCGGCCAGTCGGCCGAGCCCTGCGGCAACTGCGACACCTGCCTGACGCCCGCCGAGTCCTGGGACGGCACGGTCGCCGCGCAGAAGCTGCTGTCGACGGTGTGGCGGCTGGCCAAGGAGCGGCGCCAGAAGTTCGGCGCGGGCCAGATCATCGACATCCTGCAGGGCAGGAGGACGGCCAAGGTCATTCAGTTCGACCACGACACGCTCTCGGTGTTCGGCGTCGGCGACGACCTGAGCACGGCGGAATGGCGAGGCGTCGTCCGCCAACTGCTGGCCCAGCGGCTCCTCGGGGTCGAGGGGGACTACGGGACGCTCGTCCTCACGGACGCCAGCGGCGAGGTGCTCGGAGGCCGCCGCACCGTACCGATGCGCAAGGAGAAGGCACCCGCCGCGGCCCGCAAGGAGTCCGGCTCGCGCTCGGCGAAGGGCCCCCGCGTCCCGGTCGACCTGCCGGCCTCCGCCGTCCCGGTCTTCGAGGCCCTCCGCGCCTGGCGCGCCGCGACGGCCCGCGAGCAGGGCGTCCCCGCGTACGTCGTCTTCCACGACGCGACGCTCCGGGACATCGCGACGCGCCTGCCCACCACGGTCGCCGAGCTGGCCACGATCGGCGGCGTCGGCGAGGCCAAGCTCACCAAGTACGCCGAGGGCGTCCTGGCCGCCCTCGCGGAACACGGCGCCGCGAAGCCCGACTCCTCACCGGCGCAGGACGACGAACCGCCCTTCGACCCGGAGGAGGTGGACCCGCCCTGGGACGACTGGGAGTGACCGGCGCGTGCGGGCCCTTGCCTCCTCGCCCCGCGGGGCACGGTGGGAGGGTCCCTACGACGGCAGGTTCTGTTCCGCCCAGACCACCTTGCCGGTGACGGTGCGGCACGAACCCCACCTGCGGCAGAGCATGTTGATCAGCTGCAGCCCCCGGCCGCCCTCGTCGCTGAGGTCCGCATGCTGGATCTGCGGCAGGTCGGGGCCCGTGTCGGAGACCTCCAGGACAAGGCGTTCGCCGCGCAGCATGCGCAGTTGGCCCGGGCCGTTGCCGTAACGCAGGGCATTGCCCACGAGTTCGGAGACGACGAGTTCGCTGACGTCGGCCAGCTCCGCGAGCCCCCAGGCGGCGAGCTGGTCGGTGACAAGGTTGCGGGCGGCGGAGGCGGCCCGGCCGGTCTTCGGCAGCTCGTACACCCGCAGGTCCCCGACCGGCAACGGGGTTCCCGCCGCGACGAGGAGCACGCCTTCGTCGAAGCGGGCCGTCCCGGCCGGCACGCAGTCCAGCAGCCGGCCCTCTCGCAGTGCCTGGGGAGCGAGACCGAGCGCCGCGGTGCGCAGCCGGTCCAGTTGGACGGCCAGGTCCTCGCTCCGGGACTTCACGAGGCCATCGGTGTACATGACCAGGTGGCTGCCGTCCGGGACATGCAGCCGCACCGGGTCGTACGGGATCACTCCCGCGCCGAGGGGCGCGCCGGTCGGCACGTCCATGAAGGAGGCGGAGCCCGGCTCGTCGATCAGCAGCGGCGGCAGGTGCCCGGCGCTGGCCAGCGTGTACGTGGAGTCGGCCGGGTCATGGATCGCGCAGAGACACGTGGCGACCTGCTCGTCCTCCAGATCGCGGGTGGCCAGGTCGAGCCGCGCCAGGATCCGTTCCGGGGCCATGTCCAGGGTCATCAACGTGCGGGAGACCGCCCGCAGCCGTCCCATGGTGGCGGCCGCCGGCAACCCGTGCCCCATGACGTCGCCGACCACGAGGGCCGTACGCCCGCCCGGCAGGGCCACGACGTCGTACCAGTCCCCGCCCACACCGCGGCCGATCGTGGCGGGGGCGTACTCGGCGTGCACCCGTAGACCGGGCGTGAGGGGGGTCGCGCGCGGCAGGAGGCTGCGCTGCAGCGAGACGACGTGCTCGCGCTCGCGCCCGTACAGCCGCGCGTTGTCGATGAAGACAGCCGCCTTGGAGGCGAGCTGTTCGGCGAGCGCCAGGTCTGTCGAGGAGAACGGCGGCGTGCCCGGCCCGCGTACGAAGTCGGCGCTTCCGAGCAGCACCCCGCGGGCGATCAGGGGCACGGCCAGGTAGCTGTGCACACCGGCGGCACGCATCTTCGCCGCCGCGCTCGCGGTGGGCGCCACACGCGCGAAGTCGTCCTCCTTCATCCGGCTCACCAGCACCGGCTTGCCCTGGCGCAGGCAGTACCGGTGGAGCAGCGTCTCGTGCTGGATCTCGGCGCGGGAGGAGCTCTCACCTACGGGCGTCGGCTCGAGGGAGGACAGCTCCTCGATGGCGCACAGGGCCGTGGCCCGCATGGCGGGGACGCCCTTCGCCGCCCACCGTTCTCCCTCGTCGCCGAGCAGGACGCTCTCCAGGATGTCGACGGCGGCTCCGTCGGCGAAGCGCGGCACCGTGAACTCGGCGAGCTCCTGCGCGGTGCGCTCCAGATCCAGGGTGGTACCGATCCGGGAGGTGGCGGAATTCAGCCAGGAGAGCCTGCTGCGCGTGGTGAACCGGTCCGGGGCGGCGAGGCCCCTGCTGCGCCGGAATCGCGCGTTCGCGCCGGTGGAGCGGCGCGTCGCGGACCCGCCACCCGCCGAGGTCCGACCGGTCAGTCGCCGTCTGCGGCCACCGCCCTTCACCCTTTCGGCCTCCAGTCACGATGTCGACGCCCTTGGTGCACAGTCTGCCTTGTACGAGCCCGGTTCCGCGATCGATGCGTAGCATGCGGCCATCGACGCCGTATGCGAGCGGTCGCTTGAACCGAAGGGGGAGCTTCGCGATGCCGAGACGTCACGCGGTGGTGGTCGGGGCCGGCATAGGCGGCCTCACGGCAGCCGTGGCACTGCACCGCCGTGGCTGGCACGTCACCGTCTGCGAACGGGCCCCCGAGCCCCCCACCACCGGCGCCGGCATCGGCCTCGCCCCCAATGCCCTGCGCGCACTCGAGACCATCGACGTCGACGTCACCCGCGCCACCGGCAGCGCCGTGCCCGCGACGATGGGTCTACGCCGCTCCGACGGCCGGTGGCTCATCCGGACCGACACGGCCGACATGGCGGCGCGCTACGGCATTCCGCCGATCGCCGTCCCGCGCCCGGCCCTCACCGCCGCCCTGGCCGCCGTCCTGCCGCCGGAGGCCCTCCGCTACGGCACCGCGGTGACCGCGGTGGACGACGCCGCGGGCCGCCCTACCGTCCGTACGGCAGCCGGCCCGGACCTTCCCGCCGATCTGGTCGTCGCCGCCGACGGCATCCACAGCCCGCTGCGCCGCGCGTACTTCCCCGCCCACCCCGGCCTGCACTACATCGGCGAGACCGCCTGGCGGGCCCTCGTAGAAGCCCCGGACCTCCGGGTACCGGCCATGAACGAGACCTGGGGGCGGGGCGAGCGGTTCGGCGTGACCCCGCTCTCCGACGGCCGGTTCTACCTCTACGCCACCGCGGTCGTCCCGGCGGGCACCAGCTCGGCCGACCGCCGCGCCGAACTCCGCCGTCGCTTCGGTTCGTGGCACGACCCGATCCCGGCCCTGCTGGACCGCGTCGGCCGCCTCGACCCCGCCGACGTCCTTCAGAACGACCTGTACGATCTGGCCGCCCCGCTCCCTCGCATGCACCACGGCCGGATCGCCTGGCTGGGCGACGCGGCCCATGCGATGGCCCCCAACCTCGGCCAGGGCGGCTGCCAAGCCATCGAGGACGCGGTGGTCCTCGCCCACCTGCTGCCCGCCGGAGACAGCGGCGCCGGCACGGACAGCATCCCGGCGGCCCTCGCCGCGTACACCGCCGCCCGCCGCGACCGCACCGACGCCGTCCGTCTCCGCGCCCGCCGGGTCGGCCGCCTGGGCACCCTGCGCCACCCGCTCGCGGTGGCGGTCCGCGACCTCGCGGTGCGCGCCACCCCGGCCCGCCTGGCCCTGCGCGGCATGGACGACCTGTTCAACGGCTTCCGCCTCCCGGGCCGCCAGGACCCCTGATCTCCGCCATCGGAGCGCGTGATCGAGACGCTTCGTCGGGCGTCGTGCGGAGCGCTTGGGTCGGGAAGGCAGCTCAGTCCGCGGCCTTGTTGCCGTCCGCCCTGGCCGGGCGGCGGATGAGGTCGGTGTCGCTGTCCTCGCGGGGGATGTAGAACCATCCCTGTTCAGTGGCGGCGTCGTAGTGCACGACGAGCTCGTCGTCCGTGAGCATCTGCTTCCAGTTCGCGAGCTTCTGGCCGGACCGCCCCGTCAGTTCCTTGCCCGCCCGCAGCCGGGCCTCGGCGCGGAGCATCATCGCCGGGTACCGGTGCCTGTGCTCCTCGTTCACCTTCCAGGGGAGGAGGTTGTCGTCACGGAGATTGCGCCGGTCAAGGCCCTTCCGCCGACGGAACGCAGCCCACATGGGGATCGAGGTGTCGATCCCGTACTTCTCTTTGTAGGTCTGCTGCATCCACTCGTACGTCCGGCCTTCCATGAACCAGCGAACAACCTCTTGTTCGTCCTGGATCTTCTTCGGCGGCATGTCTCTCCCTGACTGCGACGGCCGCCTCACTCCTCTTGATGAGCGCAGCCCCCTATCTGACGAAGCTAGAGGTTGACCCACAACGGGTGATCATGTCGAGTCGGGGTCGGCAGTTCAGCTGGTCAGCGACGGGGTGGCTTCCCAGGCGAATCCGTCCGGGTCGGTGAAGGCGTCGGCGGTGCTGCCGAGGACGATGCGGTGCGAGCCGGTGCCGTCGGCGGGGACGCCGAGGTCCTTGGCCAGGGCCCGGCGCTTGTACAGCGCCAGCTTGACGGGGCTGGACTGACCGGGGGTGAACTCGGCGTACTTGCCGCCGAAGCTTTTGGCCACGGTCAGGCCCCG
>NZ_JBEYYW010000043.1:0-55250 GCF_040645695.1 Streptomyces sp. NPDC046712
GACTTCCAGGGCGTGCAGTTCATGCTCGCCGACATGGCCATGAAGCTCGAGGCCGCCCGCCAGCTCACCTACGCCGCCGCCGCCAAGTCCGAGCGTGTGGACGGCGATCTGACCTTCTTCGGCGCCGCGGCCAAGTGCTTCGCCTCCGACGTCGCCATGGAGGTCACCACCGACGCCGTCCAGCTCCTCGGCGGCTACGGCTACACCCGCGACTACCCCGTCGAGCGCATGATGCGCGACGCCAAGATCACCCAGATCTACGAAGGCACCAACCAGGTCCAGCGCATCGTCATGGCCCGCAACCTCCCGTAATCGTCTGTCACTTGAAAGGAGCCAGGCCGTGACCCTGAGGATCGCTGTCTGTGTGAAGTACGTACCCGACGCGACCGGCGACCGCGGTTTCGCCGACGACCTGACGGTCGACCGCGACGAGGTCGACGGCCTGCTGTCGGAGCTGGACGAGTACGCCGTCGAGCAGGCGCTGCGCATCTCCGAGGAGTCCGACGACGCGGAGGTCACCGTCATCACGGTCGGCCCGGACGACGCCAAGGACGCGCTGCGCAAGGCGCTGTCGATGGGCGCCGACAAGGCCGTCCACGTCAACGACGAGGACATCCACGGCACCGACGTCATCGGCACCTCCGCGATCGTCGCCAAGGCGCTGGAGAAGACCGGCTTCGACCTGGTCATCTGCGGCATGGCATCGACCGACGGCACCATGGGCGTGCTGCCGGCGCTGCTGGCCGAGCGGCTGAACCTGCCGCAGGTCACCCTGCTCTCCGAGGTCTCGGTAGAGGGCGGACTTGTGAAGGGCCGCCGCGACGGCGACGCCGCGACCGAGCAGCTGGAGGCCCCGCTGCCCGCCGTCGTCTCGGTCACCGACCAGTCCGGCGAGGCCCGTTACCCCTCCTTCAAGGGGATCATGGCCGCCAAGAAGAAGCCGGTCGAGGAGCTGGACCTGGACGACCTCGACATCGACGCCGACGAGGTCGGTCTGGCCGGGTCCTGGACCCTGGTCGAGTCGGTCGCGGCCCGCCCGGCCCGTACCGCGGGCACGATCGTCACGGACGAGGGTGACGGCGGCAAGCAGCTCGCCGCCTTCCTGTCCGCCCAGAAGTTCATCTGATCCACCGTCACTATCGTTCAGGAGCAAGGAATCATGGCTGAGATCCTGGTTCTCGTGGACCACGCCGACGGTGCGGTCCGCAAGCCGGCGCTCGAACTGCTCACCCTGGCCCGCCGGATCGGCGAGCCGACGGCCGTCGTACTCGGCGCCGGCGAGGCCGCGGCGTCGATCGCCGCCACCGCCGGCGAGTACGGCGCCGGCACGGTGTACGTCGCGGACGGCGCCGAGTTCGCCGAGCAGCTCGTCGTGCCGAAGGTCGACGCGCTCACCCAGATCGCGAAGGACAAGGGCGTCGCCGCCGTCCTCGTGACCTCCTCCGGCGAGGGCAAGGAGGTCGCCGCGCGCGTCGCGCTGCGCCTCGGCTCCGGTCTGATCACCGACGCCGTGGAGCTGGAGGCCGGCGAGAACGGTCCCGTCGCGACCCAGTCCGTCTTCGCCGCCTCGTACCAGGTGAAGTCGACCGTGTCGCACGGCGTCCCGGTCATCACCGTCAAGCCCAACTCGGCCGCTCCGGAGGCCGCCCCGGCCGCCGGTACCGTCGAGAACGTCGCCGTCGCCTTCACCGGCAACGCGGCCAAGGTCGTCTCGCGCACCCCGCGCGTCTCCACCGGCCGCCCCGAGCTGACCGAGTCCGCGATCGTGGTCTCCGGTGGCCGTGGTGTCGGCGCGGCCGAGGGCTTCGAGGTCGTCGAGAAGCTCGCCGACTCGCTCGGTGCGGCGGTCGGCGCCTCGCGTGCCGCCGTCGACGCCGGCTGGTACCCGCACTCCAACCAGGTCGGCCAGACGGGCAAGCAGGTCTCGCCGCAGCTGTACATCGCGGCGGGCATCTCCGGCGCGATCCAGCACCGGGCCGGCATGCAGACCTCGAAGACGATCGTCGCGGTCAACAAGGACGCCGAGGCACCGATCTTCGACCTCGTCGACTACGGCGTGGTCGGTGACCTCTTCGCCGTCCTGCCGCAGCTGACGGACGAGATCGGCGCGCGGTAGGGGCCGGTCCCCCGCCGAAAGGAATCGGCCCGGTGGCACAGAGTGCCACCGGGCCGATTTCGTCGTCTCCGGAGCCGGCGCGGGCTCGCAGCCCGCGCGGGCTCGGAGCCTGCCTCAGATCCAGCCGTCGAGCGGGACCTCCTCGCAGAGCCGGACGACCGGCTGCTGCCCGGAGGCGGTCGAGCGCGCGGAGATCCTGACCCGGACGCCGGGGCGCACCGCGTGCGGCGGCCCGTCGACGCGGCACCGGACGACGAAGCCCTCGGCCATGTGCACCGGCCACAGATCGGCGTCGGCGGCCGTGACCCCGCGGCGTACGGTGATCACGCCCTCGCCCTCGCTGCGTTCGGGCGCGAGGTCGGTCGACCCGCAGGTCGGACAGAGCAGGCGCTGGAAGGTGGTGGTCTGGCACCAGCGGCAGAGCTGGTAGTAGAGCTCGGCGTCAGCGGCCGATTCCTCGGTCCGGACGGCGGTGCTCCCGGTCCTCAGTCCCGTGGATCCCGTGTGGAACACGATGCGTTCTCCTTGCACTCGGCGGCTCGACCGTGCTGCATGGAGCCAAGATATGGCACTGAGTGCCATCAAATAAAGACCTGAGTTCCCTCAATTGAAGATACTGAGATCCCTCAAGATCGCCGAAGAGCGTTCGAAGATCGACACGGGGCCTCTCAGCTCTCGCCGAGGCTCGACTCCACCTCGCGCACCACGCGCCACATCGGCGTCGACCGCTTGGTGATCACCACGACGACGTCCTCGGTCTCCTCGCTGGGGACGCCACCGCCCTGGCCGCCCCCGCCCCAGGTGGCGCGGACGAACTCCAGGGCCTGGTCCACCTCCGCCAGCGGGTCGCCCTCGCCGCCCGAGCGCAGCCAGTGGCGCAGGGCGTGGTTGTGGGCCGCGACCACGGAAGCGGCGACCACGTTGGCCCGCAGGGTGCCGTCGCGACGATCGGCCCAGCGGGTGCGCAGATAGTCGCCGAGCGTCTTCTCGTACCGCCAGACGACCGAGAGCTCGTACGTCCGCAGGCCCGTCACCTCGCGGGTGAGGCGGTAGCGCTGGACGGAGAAGGTCGGGTTCTCGGCGTACATCCGCATGACGAGGCGGGTGGCGTCGCAGATCCGGACCAGGGGGTCGTCGGCGTCCCCGCTCGCGGCGAGGAACTCGGTCATGTCGGCGAGGCTCTGCTCGTGGTCGGGGAAGACCACGTCCTCCTTGGACGGGAAGTACCGGAAGAAGGACCGCCGGCCGACCCCGGCGAGGGTGACGATGTCGTCGACGGTGGTCTGTTCGTACCCGCGCTCGAGAAAGAGCTGGAAGGCCGCGGCGATAAGGGCTTCCCGCATCGCGGGCTTGGCGGTGTTCGTCGACGCAGTTCCCATGGCCCGAACCTAACATCCGGCGGCCCGAAACGCGGCACTTGGTGCCAGCCTGAGCTGGCACCAAGTGCTGTCAGGAACGCGCCGTGGTCAGCGGGCCGCCATGCGAAGGGCGCCGTCCATCCGGATCGTCTCGCCGTTGAGATAGTCGTGCTCGGCGACCATCGTGACGAGGCGGGCGTACTCCTCGGGACGGGCGAGACGCTGCGGGAAGGTGACGCTCGCGCCGAGCCCGGCCCGGATCTCCTCGCTGAATCCGGCCATCATCGGGGTGTCGACGATCCCGGGCGCGATGGTGACGACCCGGATGCCGAACTGGGCGAGGTCACGGGCGGCGGTGACGGTCATACCGGCGACGCCGGCCTTGGAGGCGGCGTACGCGATCTGGCCGACCTGGCCCTCGAAGGCGGCGATCGAGGCGGTGTTGACGACCAGGCCGCGCTGGCCGTTCTCGTCCGGCTCCTGGCGCGCGATGGCCTCGGCGGCCAGCCGCATCACATTGAACGTCCCCAGCAGGTTGACGTTCAGGACCGTGCGGAACAGGTCGAGGTCGTGCGGGCCCTTCCGGCCCAGGATCCGGGCGGAGGGGGCGATGCCCGCGCAGTTGACGGCGAGCCGCAGCTCGGCGCCGTCGGCCTCGATCCGGGCGAGGGCCTCGCGGACGGGGCCCTCCTCGGTGACGTCGGCGGCGAGCAGGGTGACGCCGTCGGGCAGGGGCCCGGCCGCCGCGACGGCCTTGTCCAGGTCCAGGCCGTAGACGGTCGCGCCGCGGGCGGCCAGTGCGGCGGCGGTGGCGGCGCCCAGGCCGGAGGCGGCGCCGGTGACGAGCGCGGCGGAGCCGGCGATGTCCATGGAACTCCTCGAACGTGTACGAGAGCGGGTACGGAGGCTCAGCGGGCGAGCTGGCGGCTGATGACGAGCCGCTGGATCTGGTTGGTCCCCTCGAAGATCTGCATGATCTTGGCCTCGCGCATGTAGCGCTCGACCGGGAAGTCGCGGGTGTAGCCATACCCGCCGAGGACCTGGACGGCGTCCGTGGTCACCTTCATGGCGGCGTCGGTCGCGATCAGCTTGGCGGCGCTGGCCTGACGGCTGAAGGGGCGGCCGAGGTCGCGGCGGCGGGCCGCGTCGAGGTAGGTGGCGCGCGCCGAGTCGACGGCCGCGGCCATGTCGGCGAGGAGGAAGCCGAGGCCCTGGTGGTCGACGATCTTCCGGCCGAAGGTGGTGCGCTCGTTGGCGTAGTCGACGGCGGCGTCGAGCGCGGCCTGGGCCAGGCCCGTGGCGCAGGCGGCGATGCCGAGGCGGCCGCAGTCGAGCGCGCTGAACGCGATCTGGAGGCCCTGCCCCTCGTCGCCGATGAGCCGGTCGGCCTCCAGGAGGGCGCCGTCCCAGTGGGCGGAGGTGGTGGGAACGGCCTGGAGGCCCATCTTCCGCTCGGGCTTGCCGAAGCTGAGGCCCTCGGTCTCGCCGGGGGCGAGGAAGCAGGAGATGCCGTGGCTGCCCGGTGCGGTGCGGGCGAAGAGGGCGTAGAAGCCGGCCTTGCCGCCGTGGGTGATCCACGCCTTGTTGCCGGTCACCCGGTACGCGGCGCCGTCCTCCGTGCGCTCGGCCTTGCAGTTCAGCGCGGCGGCGTCGGAGCCGGCCTGCGGCTCGGAGAGGCTGTAGCCGCCGATGGTCTCGCCGGCGAGCATCGCGGGCAGCCAGCGCTCCTTCTGCTCCGCGGTCCCGAAGGAGTGCAGGGGGTGGCAGGCGAGCGTGTGGACGCTGGTGGCGACGGCGACGGCCGCCCAGCGGGCCGCCAGTTCCTCCAGGACCTGGAGGTACACCTCGTACGGCTGGCCTCCGCCGCCGAACTCCTCCGGGTACGCGAGGCCGAGCAGCCCGGCCTCGCCCAGGGTGGTGAACAGACCTTCCGGGTACGTCTCGGCGGCCTCGTGCTCGTCCACGCGGGGGGAGAGCTCCTTGTCGGCGATCTCCCGCGTGAGGGCGATGAGGTCCGCTGCCTCGGGGGTGGGAAGCAGGCGGTCGACATCCATGGCGACTCCAGTGACACTCAGCACCGACGTAACGGTACTGCGGGCGGTACGGCAGTACCGTTGAGAGTAGCGCAGAAGGGTTCCGCCGTAACCCCCCGAACGGGTCGACGGCATACTGTTCGGGTGATCGAGACCTCAGCCGTCGGCGCCCCCAAGCTGACGGGCCGCGGCGCGGCCCGCAGGTCCGCCCTGTTCGAGGAGCTGGTGGCCCTCCTGGTCGGCGAGGGCTTCGCCCAGCTCACCCTGGACGATCTCGCGGCCCGGCTGCGCTGCTCCAAGCGCACGCTCTACGGCCTGGCGGACAGCAAGGAACAGCTCGTCCGGGCGGCCGTGGTCCACTTCTTCCGGCGCGCGACCACCCGCGTCGAGGCCGTCCTGGCGGCGGAGCGGGAGCCCGCGGAGCGGCTGGCCGCGTACCTGCGGGCGGTCGCCGCGGAACTGGCCCCGGTCTCCCCGCAGTTCTTCGACGACGTGGCCGCGTTCGAGCCGGCCGCCGAGGTCTACGAACGCAACACGCGCGCTGCCGCGGGCCGGGTGCAGCAGCTGATCGAGGAGGGCGTGCGCGCGGGCGCCTTCCGCGAGGTGCACGTGACCTTCGCGGCCGATGTCATCGCCTCCGTCATGGTCCGCATCCAGCAGCGGCAGGTCGCGGCTGCGACCGGGCTCGCGGACGCGGAGGCGTACGGGCAGCTCGCGGAACTGCTCCTGAACGGCCTGCGCAAGAACTGAAACCGCCCCCGCGGCATCTGGCCGGTACCGACTCCTCCTCCCTCACTCTCCGCAGGTGATCCACTACCGTGTGCGGCGCGTCGATTCGCCATGACACTTCGCCAACAGGGAGATCTCCGCGTGGAGCGCAGCCGTACCGACCTGAGGATCCGTGCCGTACTCGCCGCGATGGGCGTCACGGCCGCGCTGGCCACCGCCCCGGCGGCACAGGCCGCGCCCTCCCCCGAGCTCTTCGAGCAGGGCGGACCCCCGGCCCCTGCGGCGGCGAGCGTGCCGCCCGCGCCGTGCACCGGCGAGTTCGAGGGCGACAAGAGGCTCGGCCCGCGGTACCTGCCGAAGAAGAAGCAGGAGCCGGTGGGCCCGCTGCTGCGTCACTACCACCGCACCGGGAAGCTCTCCTCCGCGGACTTCCTCAAGAAGTACTGGGAGGGCCCGGCCGACACCGGCAGCTGGAAGTACCCGCCGAACGACGGCTTCGCCGAGGTCAACGGCAAGATCGACAAGGCGCCGGACGTCCTGGAGGAGGGCGAACGCCTGGACCGCTTCGGCTCGGAGTACGGCTCCTACCTCGCCCCGGCCGGCGACCTGTACGCCAAGCGCGCGCTGCCGCCCCACAACCTGAACACCCGCGACGCGGCCTTCCCCTGCGACTACCACCTGTACGAGGTGACCAAGTCGTTCACCGTGTGGGAGGGCGGGATCGCGCCCTGGTTCGAGCAGCCGGGCGGCGGCCGCCAGATCAAGCTCGACCCGGCGTTCCTGAACCCGGGCGACGGTCAGCGTCTGAACGTGAAGTGGCTGCTCGACAACGGCTATCTGGAGCGCGTCACCGCGTGAACCGGTCCGCCCTGGCCCGGGCACTCCGCGCGGCCGGAGTGCCCGATGGCCACTACTGGATCGAAGGCGTCCACGAACCGGCGCCCACCCCGCCGGACTTCGTCTATCTGCGGTCGCGGGAGGACGGCGGCTGGGAGGTGGGCGTGTACGAGCGGGGCGCGTACGAGCCGGTCGGCACGCACGCCACCGAGGCGGAGGCCTGTGCCCATTTCCGTACGCTGATCTGAACCGCTGGTCTCAGGCGTCGGCCTGAGACCAGGTCAGAACTCGTCGTCGGTGTGCGGGAGTCGCTCCGTCCGCAGCGCCGTGTCGAGCGTGGCGGCGGCGCCCGGAGTGTGTTCCTCCACCATGCCCGCGGCGACCAGGTCCGTGACCCGCGTGCCACCGAGGTAGCAGGTGGCCAGGTCCCGTACGCCGAAGGAGAGGTCGACCGGGTCGCCGGTCGGCTCGTACCGGGATCCGCCCGGGCCCGCCGTCAGGCGGAAGCGGCCGGAGTTGGCGGGGAGGCCGCTGTCGTGCACCTCCAGGACGAGATCCGCCGGGGCGGCCCAGCCGCGGGCCGTCAGCGCCGCGCGGACGTCGACGAGGCGCACCCACAGCGCGGGGAACTGCGCCGTCACCCGCACCTGGTCGCGGTCGCCCGCGAAGAGGAGCAGCGGGTCGTCGAGCGGTCGGCCCCAGGCGCGGACGGTGCCGGTCAGGTCGATCGAGGCCAGATAGCGCCAGAGCGCGGCGGCGACGGCCGGGGTGTCGGCCTCCAGTTCGTCGACGCGCACCAGGCCGGGGGTGTGGGTCTCGTCGTTCTCGCCCTTGGTGCGGTAGACGGCGTATCCGGCGACGGGATCGCCGAGGGCGACGACCCGGGGCGGGGAGAGCTCGTCGTCCTCCTCGTCCTTGTCGGCGAGCCACTCCCCGCTCCAGCGTTCCTCGTCCCGTGCGATCCGCCCGGCCCGCCGGGCGCGCGTGGCCTCGAAGTAGGGTCCGACGGCCGCGGGCGCGTCGGCCGGGTCGATCAGACGCAGCGGGCGCTCGTCGGGGTCGATGCGCAGGGCGAGCGGGCGCCGTGAGTCGATCTCGACGGTGGCGCCCTGGGTGGCGGGCCCGAAGCCGAACCGGCCGTAGATGGCGTCCTCGGAGGCCCACAGGGCGGCGATCGGCGCGGCGCGCTCGGCGGACCTGCGGAAGAGTTCGGCGATCAGGGCGGAGAGCACGCCACGGCGCCGGTGGGTGGGTGTCACGGAGACGAACGTGAGGCCGGGGCAGGGCAGTTCGCCGCCGGGCACGGAGAGGGTGAAGTGGTGGGCGGCGACGAAGCCGACGAGGGTCTCGCCGTCGTACGCCCCGATCCGCTCGCAGGGAAGCAGCAGTTCGCGGTGGTGCTTGCGCTGCTCCTCCTCGGGACGCTCGTGGAAGACGAGGTACGCGAGGTCGAGGGCGCGGTCGAGATGGGCTTCCGGTACGTCGCGAAGGTCTACGTTCCGAGTGTCGGCGTCACGAATCTCCATGATCCGGACCCTAACCCTCGGCCCTCCCGCGCTCTCGTTCTTTCCGGCCCCGCCGTGCCGCGCGGGCGGCGGGCGGCGGGCGGGGGCCGGCGCGGCGAACGTCAGGCGACGGAACCTATCCGGCCGGCCGGTTCGCGCGGGCCGTCGTGGTGGATCGGGGTGTGGGCGCCGGTCAGGGAGACGCCGGAGCCGCCGCGCCGGTTGGCGACGATCTCGGCGGCGATGGACAGGGCCGTCTCCTCCGGGGTGCGGGCGCCGAGGTCGAGGCCTATCGGGGAGCGCAGGCGGGCGAGTTCGAGCTCGGTGACGCCGACCTCGCGGAGGCGCTTGTTGCGGTCCTCGTGGGTGCGGCGGGAGCCCATCGCGCCGACGTAGGCGACGGGAAGCTTCAGGGCCGCTTCGAGGAGCGGAACGTCGAACTTGGCGTCGTGGGTGAGCACGCACAGGACGGTCCGCGCGTCGACGTCGCCGGAGGCGGCGGACGCCTCGAGGTAGCGGTGGGGCCATTCGACGACGATCTCGTCGGCCTCGGGGAAGCGGAGCTTCGTCGCGAAGACCGGCCGGGCGTCGCACACGGTGACGTGGTAGCCGAGGAACTTGCCGACCCGGACGAGCGCGGAGGCGAAGTCGATGGCGCCGAAGACGATCATGCGGGGGGCCGGCACGGAGGACTCGACCAGGAGGGTGAGCGGCTGTCCGCAGCGGCTGCCGTCCTCGCCGATCTCGACGGTGCCGGTGCGGCCCGCGTCCAGCATGGCCAGGGCCTCGCCGGCCGCCGTGCGGTCCAGCTCGGGGTGGCCGCCGAGGCCGCCCTCGTACGAACCGTCGGGGCGGACGAGCAGCGCCCGCCCCATCAGGTCCTCGGGTCCTTCGGTGATCCGTGCCAGCGCCGCCGGCTCCCTGACGGCCGCCGCCGCCAGGGCGGCGGGGAAGACCCCGCCACGTACCGGCGTGACGAGGATGTCGATGATCCCGCCGCAGGTCAGGCCCACGGCGAAGGCGTCCTCGTCGCTGTATCCGAAGCGCTCGACGACGGCCTTGCCGTCCTCGAGGGCCTGTTGGCACAGCTCGTAGACCGCACCCTCCACACACCCGCCGGAGACCGATCCGATCGCCGTGCCGTCGCTGTCGACGGCGAGTGCGGCGCCCGGCTGCCGGGGCGCGCTCCCGCCGACCGCCACGACCGTGGCGACGGCGAACTCGCGTCCCTGCTCGACCCACCGGTGCAGCTCTTCGGCGATGTCCAGCATCTCGAACTCCTCGATATGTGTGTGGAGGGCGACGGTAAGGCGTCAGCCAACGCCGAGCCAGCTCTCGATCGGATGGATGGCGAAGTACACGATGAAGATCGCGGTCAGGCCCCACATGAAGGCGCCCACTTCGCGTGCCTTGCCCTGCGCCACCTTGATGACGGCGTAGGAGATGACACCGGCCGCGACACCCGTGGTGATGGTGTACGTGAACGGCATCAGGACCACGGTGAGGAACACCGGGATCGCTACGGAGCGGTCGCTCCAGTCGACGTGCTTGGCGTTCTGCATCATCATCGCGCCGATGACGACCAGGGCCGCGGAGGCGACCTCGGCGGGCACGATCGCGGTGAGCGGGGTGAAGAAAAGACAGGCCGCGAAGAACGCGCCGGTGACGACGGAGGACAGACCCGTACGGGCACCCTCACCGACGCCGGTCGCCGACTCGACGAAGACCGTCTGGCCGGAGCCGCCGACGCCGCCACCGATGACACCGCCGGCGCCGTCGATGAACAGGGCCTTGGACAGGCCCGGCATGCGGCCCTTGTCGTCCGCGAGGTTGGCCTCGGAGCCGACGCCGATGATCGTGGCCATGGCGTCGAAGAAGCCGGCCAGGACCAGGGTGAAGACGATCATGGTGATCGTGATGTAGCCGACGTCGCCCCAGCCGCTGAAGGACACTTCGCCGATGAGCGAGAAGTCCGGTGCGGAGACGGCGCTGCCGTTGAGCTCCGGCGCGCCGGAGAACCAGGCGCCCGCGCCCTTGGCCGGGATGTCGGCGACGGCGTTGACGATCATGGCGATGACGGTGCCGGCGACGATGCCGATCAGGATGGCGCCGGGGATGTTGCGGGCCTGCAGCGCGAAGATCAGCAGCAGGGTGACCGCGAAGATGAGGACGGGCCAGCCCTGGAGCTCACCGAGCGGGCCGAGGGTGACCGGGCCACCACCGGGCGAAGGGTTCTCGTGGACGAAGCCGGCCTTGACGAAGCCGATGATCGCGATGAAGAGACCGATACCGATCGTGATCGCGTGCTTGATCGCCAGGGGAATGGCGTTCATGATCATCTCACGCAGGCCGGTGACCACCAGAAGGCAGATCACCGCACCGTAGGCCACACACATGGCCATCGCCTGCGGCCAGGTCATGACGGAGATGACCTGCGAGGAGAGCACACCGGAGACGCTGAGCCCCGCTGCCAGGGCGAGGGGGACCTTGCCCCAGAAGCCCATGAGCAGGGTGGTCACCGCGGCGGCCAGGGCGGTCGCCGTGATGAGGGCGGGCTGGCTGAGGACGTTTCCGTCCACATCCTTGCCGCCGAGGATCAGGGGGTTGAGCAGGAGAATGTACGCCATCGCCATGAAGGTGGTGACGCCGCCGCGGATCTCCGTCGCGACGGTGGATCCTCTCTCCGAGATGTGAAAGTACCGGTCGAGCCAAGAACGGCCGGCGGGGACGTTGGAGCCGGAGCCCGCGTCCTCCGAGGCGGTCTTGGGCTCCACTGACGACTGGGTCATGGGGCCTACTCCCAAGGTTCAAAGGGGCACCCGCTTAAGACTTTCCGAAGGTCAGACAAGCTGCGGGATTTGGGATGATGCGTGGGCTGCACGACCCGGGGGACGGCCCGAGACGAACGGGTGAATCGGTACTGCGGGTACTGCGGGGTACTGCTTGGTACTGCTGGGGTTGCTCCGGGCGGTACGGGCTGGGGAAGTGTGACGTTCCTGGGAGGCACGCACCGCCCGGAGAGACCTACAGGGTGCCGGTGAGCGCTTCGGGGCGGACCGGCGTCTTGTTGAGCTCCAGGCCGGTCGCGTTCCGGATCGCCGCGAGGACGGCCGGGGTGGACGACAGGGTCGGGGCCTCGCCGAGTCCCCGCAGGCCGTACGGCGCGTTGGGGTCGGCCAGTTCGAGTACGTCGACCGGGATGGTCGGCGTGTCGAGGATCGTCGGGATCAGGTAGTCCGTGAAGGAGGGGTTGCGCACCTTCGCGGTCTTCGGGTCCACGATGATCTCTTCCATCACCGCGACGCCCAGGCCCTGGGTGGTACCACCCTGGATCTGGCCGACGACGGAGAGCATGTTGAGCGCCTTGCCGACGTCCTGGGCGGTGGCGAGCTCGATGACCTTGACCAGGCCGAGCTCGGTGTCCACCTCCACCACCGCGCGGTGCGCGGCGAAGGTGTACTGGACGTGGCCGTCGCCCTGGCCGGTGACCAGGTCGAACGCGACGGTCGGGCGGTGCCGGAACTCGTGCTCCTGGTCCACGGCCTCGCCCTCCAGGACGTCGGCCAGGTCCGCGAGGACCTCGCCGCCGTCGGTGACGACCTTGCCGTTCTCGAGCAGGAGCTCGGCGGTGGCCCACGCCGGGTGGTACGAGCCGAACTTGCGGCGGCCGATCTCGAGGACGGCCTCGCGCACCTTCTCGCAGGTGTTCTTCACCGCGCCACCGGTCATGTAAGTCTGCCGGGAGGCGGACGTCGAACCGGCGGAGCCGACCTGGGTGTCGGCCGGGTGGATGGTCACCTGCGTGACACCCAGCTCCGTGCGGGCGATCTGGGCGTGGACGGTGACACCGCCCTGGCCGACCTCCGCCATGGCCGTGTGGACCATCGCGACGGGCTCGCCGTTGATGACCTCCAGGCGCACGCGGGCGGTGGAGTAGTCGTCGAAGCCCTCGGAGAAGCCGACGTTCTTGATGCCGACCGCGTAGCCGACACCGCGGACGACGCCCTCGCCGTGCGTGGTGTTGGACAGACCACCCGGCAGCGCGCGGACGTCCGCCTGCTCGCCGGCGGTGAGCCACTGCTGCTCCGGCGGCATCGGGCGGGCCTTGACGCGGCGCAGCAGCTCGGCGACCGGGGCCGGCGAGTCCACGACCTGGCCGGTCGGCATGATCGTGCCCTGCTCCATGGCGTTCAGCTGGCGCAGCTCCACCGGGTCCATGCCCAGCTTCGCCGCGAGCTTGTCCATCTGCGCCTCGTACGCGAAGCAGGCCTGGACGGCGCCGAAGCCGCGCATCGCGCCACAGGGCGGGTTGTTCGTGTAGAGCGCGACGGCCTCGATGTCGACGTCGTCGATGACGTACGGGCCGACGGAGAGCGAGGACGCGTTGCCGACGACGGCCGGGGAGGCCGAGGCGTAGGCGCCGCCGTCCAGCACGATCCGGCACTTCATGTGCGTGATCTTGCCGTCCTTGGTGGCGCCGTGCTCGTACCAGAGCTTCGCCGGGTGGCGGTGCACGTGGCCGAAGAAGGACTCGAAGCGGTTGTAGACGATCTTGACCGGCTTGTTCGTGGCGAGCGCCAGGAGGCAGGCGTGGATCTGCATCGAGATGTCCTCGCGGCCGCCGAAGGCACCGCCGACGCCGGACAGCGTCATACGGACCTTCTCCTCGGGCAGGCCGAGGACCGGGGCGATCTGCTTGAGGTCCGAGTGCAGCCACTGGGTGGCGACGTAGAGGTCGACACCGCCGTCCTCGGCGGGCACGGCGAGGCCGGACTCCGGGCCGAGGAAGGCCTGGTCCTGCATGCCGAAGGTGTACTCGCCCTCGACGATCACGTCGGCCCGCTTGCGGGCCTCCTCCACGTTGCCGCGGATGATCGGCTGGCGGTGCACGATGTTCGGGTGCGGGACGTGACCGGCGTGGTGGTCGTCGCGACCCTCGTGGATCAGCGGGGCGTCGGCGGCGAGGGCGGAGGCCTCGTCCGTGACGACCGGCAGCTCCCGGTAGTCGATCTTGATCTTGGCCGCGGCGCGGCGGGCCGTCTCCGGGTGGTCGGCGGCCACGAGGGCGACCGGCTCACCGTGGTGACGTACCCGGCCGTTGGCGAGAACCGGGGTGTCCTGGATCTCCAGGCCGTAGTTCTTCATCTCGGCCGGCAGGTCGTCGTAGGTCAGCACCGAGTAGACACCGGGCATCGCCAGCGCCTCGGAGATGTCGATGGAGACGATCTCGGCGTGCGCGACGGTGGAGCGGAGCGTCTGGCCCCACAGCATGTCCTCGTGCCACATGTCCGAGGAGTACGCGAACTCACCGGTGACCTTGAGGGTGCCGTCCGGGCGGAGCGTGGACTCGCCGATGCCGCCCTGGGTGTGCTTCTGGGTGACGTTCGTCGGCGTACCCGCCGGAACGGTGCGCGTGTTCTGAGCCATGGTCAGACCGCCTCTCCCTGACGGGCGGCCGCCAGGCGGACCGCGTCCAGGATCTTTTCGTAGCCCGTGCAGCGGCAGAGGTTGCCGGAGAGGGCCTCACGGATGTCCTGGTCGGACGGGTCGCTCTGACGCTCGAGGAGCTCGTCGGCGGCGATCAGCAGACCCGGGGTGCAGAAACCGCACTGGACGGCGCCGGCGTCGATGAACGCCTGCTGGATCGGGGAGAGTTCGACACCCTCACCGGTCTGCGAGTCCTGCCCGGGCTTCGCCTCCCACTGCTTGGCGGCGTCGAGCGAGGTGCCGCAGGCGCCGGAGGCGCAGCCACCGTGGCCGTGCTCCTCGCGCTGCTTGGCGAAGTCGGCGAGACCCTCGACCGTGACGACCTCGCGCCCCTCGACCTGGCCGGCGGCGACCAGGCAGGAACAGACCGGGACCCCGTCGAGACGGACGGTGCAGGAACCGCACTCGCCCTGCTCGCAGGCGTTCTTGGAGCCGGGCAGGCCCATCCGCTCACGCAGGACGTAGAGGAGGGACTCGCCCTCCCAGACGTCGTCGGCTTCCTGCGGACGACCGTTGACCGTGAAATTGACGCGCATGGTTATGCAGCTCCCTCAAGCGTGCGGCCGTTGCCGCGGTACTGCTCCCAGGTCCAGCCGAGCTGGCGGCGGGCCATGATGCCGACGGCGTGGCGGCGGTACTTGGCGGTGCCACGAACGTCGTCGATCGGGTTCGCCGCGCCGGAGCACAGGTCGGCGAACTGCTTCGCGATCGACGGGGTGATGATCTTGCCGCTCTCCCAGAAACCGCCCTCCTCCAGAGCCGCGTTCAGGAAGGCCTCGGCCTCCTTGGCGCGGATCGGGGTCGGTGCGGCCGAACCGATACCGGTGCGGACCGTGCGGGTCTCCGGGTGGAGCGCCAGGCCGAAGGCGCACACCGCGATGACCATCGCGTTGCGCGTACCGACCTTGGAGTACTGCTGCGGGCCGTCCGCCTTCTTGATGTGGACGGTCTTGATGAGCTCGTCGGGCTGCAGCGCGTTGCGCTTGACGCCCGTGTAGAACTCGTCGATCGGGATGAACCGGTTGCCGCGCACCGACTCGACCTCGACCTCGGCGCCCGCCGCGAGCAGCGCGGGGTGCGCGTCTCCGGCCGGCGAGGCGGTACCGAGGTTGCCGCCGACACCACCGCGGTTGCGGATCTGCGGAGAGGCCACGGTGTGCGAGGCGAGCGCGAGGCCCGGCAGCTCGGCCCGCAGGTTCTCCATGATCTGGGTGTACGGAACGGACGCGCCGAGGCGGACGTTCTCCTCGCCGACCTCCCACTCGCGGAGCAGCTCGATACGGTTCAGGTCCAGGAGGTACTCGGGTCGCCGGTGGTCGAAGTTGATCTCGACCATGACGTCGGTGCCACCCGCGATGGGCACGGCCGTGGGGTGCTCTGCCTTGGCGGCGAGCGCCTCCTCCCAGCTGGCGGGGCGAAGGAAGTCCATGGTGGCTCTCTTCTTGTGCTTCTAGTGGTCGGGGGTCGGTCGTTCGGGCCCGGGGGGATGGCCGGCCCTCGACTTCGAATTCATGTTCACGTGCTGTTAACGCGATGTGTGGCCTAGTACACAAGCCCGGCCCGCCCGGGTGCAGTCACCGAAAACATGAAGGAGTTGGCTGGTGACCTTGTTCGTCTTGTAGATTCGAACGAAAGGCGGGCCTCAGTAACCTCGCCGTTTTCCCCTGGAAACGGCGGCACCAGGCCACCTACGACAACGCGACAGTTTTTCGCGACGGACGAGAAGGAACGGCGGCAACGAGATGCGGCTGCGCGCACTGCTGGAAACCGACGCGCTCGGGCTGCGCCTGCTCGGTGGTGAGGACGAGCTGGATCGCACCGTCCGTGGCGTGATGACGACGGACCTCAAGGACCCCAGCCGGTATCTGTCCGGTGGCGAGCTGGTCCTCACCGGCCTCGCCTGGCTGCGGGAGCCGGAGGACGCCGAGCCCTTCGTCCGGATCCTGGCGTCCGCCGGGGTGGCGGGGCTGGCCGCCGGCGAGGCGGAACTCGGCGACATCCCCGACGATCTCGTACAGGCGTGTTTGCGCCATCGGCTGCCGCTGTTCGCAGTGAACGAGTCCGTTGCATTCGCGACGATCACCGAGCATGTTGTTCGACAGGTCTCCGGGGAGCGGGCCGGCGACCTCGCGGCGGTCGTCGACCGGCACCGGCGGCTGATGACCTCCGGCCCGGCGGGCGGCGGCCCCGAGGTCGTCCTCGATCTTCTCGGCTCCGACCTCGACCTCCGGGCCTGGGTCCTCTCCCCCACCGGCCGCCAGATCGCGGGCGCGGGTGAGCCACTGGAGGCCTCGCTCGCCGCCAAGCTGGCCGGCGAGCACCTGGCCGCCACCAGAACAGGGCGGCGCGGCCCGCACCGCCTGAACACCGCCGGAGCCACGTACTCCCTGTTCCCGATCCGCAACACCGGCCGAGGGGCTCCGCCCGCCTCGCGGGACGTACGGGAGACGGTGCTGTCCGACTGGCTGCTGGCCGTCGAGGCCGACGCGGGCGACTGGCCGGCGGCCCGGCTCGACCTGCTCCAGGGCGTCACCCAGCTCATCGCCGTCGAGCGGGACCGGCGGGACGCGGCGCGCACGGTACGGCGCCGGCTCGCGCAGGAGGTCCTCGAACTCGTCCAGACGGGCGCGGCCCCGGCCGAGATCGCCGCCCGTCTGCGGGTCGCCGCCCCGGTGCTGCTGCCCGGCCTCGGGACGGCGCCGCACTGGCAGGTCGTCGTCGCCCGGGTCGAATGGGACGCGGAGGGCGGCGCGGGCGCCGTGGAGACCGGCCCCGTCGCCCAGGCGCTCCTGGAGGAGATCCTCGTCGACCCGGCGACCGTGGGCGCCGACTCCGCCGACCGGATCGCCGTCGCCCACCACGGCGACGAGGCCATCGCCCTGGTGCCGCTGCCCGCGGGACCGGTGCCCGACAGCGAGGACGAGGGCACGACCACCATCGGGCTGCACGCCGACGCGCTGCTCGCGGCGGTACGGGAGCCGCTGTCGTCCGGCCTCGCCGACGACGGCCGCCTCACGCTGGGCGTCAGCGCGGCCGTCCATTCGGCGGAGGGCCTGCGCGGCGCCCTGGAGGAGGCCCGGCACGCCCGCCGTGTGGCCGCCGCCCGTCCGGGCCGCGTGTGCGCCGCGGGCCACCACGAGCTGGCCTCGCACGTCCTGCTCCTCCCGTTCGTGCCGGACGACGTCCGCCGCGCGTTCACGGCCCGGCTGCTCGACCCGCTGCGCGACTACGACCGCCGCCACCGCGCCGAGCTCATCCCCACGCTGGAGGCGTTCCTGGACTGCGACGGCTCCTGGACGCGCTGTGCGACCCGACTGCACCTGCATGTGAACACCCTGCGCTACCGGGTCGGCCGGATCGAGCAACTGACGGGCAGGGACCTGTCGCGTCTGGAGGACAAGCTGGACTTCTTCCTGGCGCTGCGGATGTCCTGAGGCCGGTCGGGGGTCCGTCGCTTGGAGCTGGCGGACGTCCTGGGCCGGTCGGGGGTCGTTCCTGGCGCTGCGGACGTACGGAGGCCTGTCAGGGGTCCGTTCCAGCCGCTGCGGACGTCCTGGCGGCCCCTCGGGGCCATCCTGGCGCTGCGGACGTCCGGAAGCCCCTCAAGGCTCCGCCTCCTGGGTGCGGCGGATGCCCTGACGCCCCTCAGGGCTCCGTACGGGTGAGGAGGGTCCTGAAGGGGCCGTCCTCACCCGTCAGGGCCTCCCAGATGCCGGTCTGCACCACCCGGCCGCCGTCCAGAACCGCAATCCGGTCGGCGCGGCGGATGGTGGAGGGGCGGTGGGCGATGAGGACCGTGGTGCGGGTCTCCGCGCCCGGCGCCGCGGCGAGCGCCTCTGCCAGGTCGGCCTCCCCGGCGGCGTCCAGGTTCGCCGTCGTCTCGTCGAGGACCAGGACGCGAGGCTCGGCGAGCAGGGCACGGCCCAGGGCGACACGGGCCCGCTGGCCGCCCGAGAGCGTGGCGCCGCGCTCGCCGACCGCGAGGCCGGACACCAGATGGCCGATCCCGCAGAGCTCCGCCACCTCCCGGACCCGCTCGTCCGGGGCGTCCGGCGCCGCGATCCGCAGGTTCTCGGCGAGGGTGCCGTGGAAGAGCGGCGCGTCCTGCCCGACCACGGCCACGGCGCGGCGCAGGTCGGTGTCGGCGAGGTGCCGTACGTCGACGGCGTGGTCGCCGACGATCTCCACGACGCCGTCCCCCGGGTCCCAGAACCGGGCCAGCAGATGGGCCACCGTCGACTTCCCGGCCCCCGAGGCCCCGACCAGCGCCACGGTCTCCCCCGGCCGGACGACCAGGTCGACGCCGGCGAGCACGTCCGTACCGCCGTAGTCGAAGCGGACGCCGCGCAGCCGCAGCCCCAGTGGCCCGTCCGGCAGCGGCACGGGCCGCCCGGTCGCCGGCGCGCCCGCCCGGGCCCCGATCGCCGCGCCCACGCGGGCGGCGGCCGCCCGAAGACCACCCGCCTGGCCCAACGCGGCCGCGGAATCCGCGACGGGCGCCAGACAGCCGAGGGCCAGGGCCATGGCGGCCGGTGCCCACGGACCGCTCAGGGTGTGCGCGGCCGCGGCGACGACCCCGACGACCGCCGCGACCACGAGCAGGTCGCGTACGGCGGCCGCGCCCGCCTCCCAGGTGTGCTCGGCGCGCTGCGCGTCCCCGAGCCGCCGGCCGTACGCGCGCAGGCGCGCCCGGCGCCGGTCCAGCGCGCCGAAGGCAAGGAGCTCGCGCAGCCCGTCGACGGTCTCGACGGTCTCCGCGGAGAGCGCCGCGGCGGCTTCGCGGGTCCGCGCCCCGCGGGCCGCCCGGCCGCGCCCGTCGAGGAGCGGCCCGAGGACGAGGAGCCCGGCGGCCGGCAGCACGGCGCCGAGGAGCCACGGGTCGACGAACCCGAGCACGGCGGCGCCGGTGGCGAAGACCGCGCCGGAGGCGAGGAGTTGGGCGACGGCGTGTGCGTAGAAGAACTCCAGCGCCTCCACGTCGCCGAGCGCGGCCGACGCCAGATCCCCACTGCGCCGCCCGGCGATCCGCGCGGGCGCGCTACGGGCGAGCCCGTCGAAGACGCGGACGCGCAGCTCGGCGAGCACGCGGTAGGCCAGATCGTGCGACAGGTCCATCTCCCGCCAGGTGGCGAGCGACCGCAGCAGCACGAGCCCGAGCAGCGCGCCGACTGTCCCGGCGTCAGGCGCCGCCCCGTCCACGACGGCGGCCCCGACGCCGTGCGCGGCAAGCGTGACGAGCACGACGAGCGCAACCTGCCCGCCGAGCGCGGCCCCGAAGGTCCGCACGGCCATCCCCCGATGCGCCCCAAGAACGGGAAGAAGACCCCGCAGGGCGCGAGCCGGTGCAGGTGTGCGGGTGCCGGACGCGACCGAGCCATCAACCGACGCACCCAGGGCCGGGGCGGGCGTGCCAGACGCGGGCGGGGCGTCGACCGGCTCGCCCGGCCCCGGTGAATGCGCGCCGAGCGCGCTCGGGCCGGGCCCGGGCGGGCCGTCGGCCCGCTCGCCCAGGGCCGGGGCGTGCGTGCCAGACGCGGGCGTGGCGTCAACCGGCTCACCCGACCCCGGTGAATGCGTCCCGAGCGCGGTCGGGCCGGGCCCGGGCGGGCCGTCGGCCCGCTCGCCCAGCGCCGGGGCGTGCGTGCCAAGCGCGGTCGGGGCGTCGACCGGACCACCCGGCTCCGGTGAATGCGCGCCGGGCGCGGTCGGGACGGACGTGGGCGGGCCGTCGGCCGGCACTCCCGCCTGCGGCGCGTGCCTGCTGAGCGGGTCCGAGCCGTCGGCTGGCATTCCCGCCTCCGGCGCGTGCATGCCGAGCGCGGCCGAGCCGTCGGCCGGCTCACCCGGCCCCGGTGAATGCGTGCCGGGCGCGGCCGAGCGGTCGACCGGCTCTCCCCGGCGGTCGGGCGCCCGGTCCGTTCCGTGCTCGTGGTCCCTCATGCCGCCTTCTCCTTCGTGCTCGCCGCGGCCACCAGCCGCGCGTACAGGCCGTCCCGTGCCCTCAGCGCGGCATCCGTGCCGATCGCTTCGACGCGGCCGCCGTCCAGGACGACGATCCGGTCCGCGTCGCGTACCGACGCCAGGCGGTGGGCGACGACCAGGCAGGTGCGGCCCCGTGTCGCTTCGCGCAGGGCGCGGCCGATGCGGGCCTCGCGGCGTTCGTCGACGGCGCTGGTCGCCTCGTCGAGGACGAGGACCGGCGCGTCGGCCAGCAACGCCCGCGCCAGCGCGAGCCGTTGGCGCTGGCCGCCCGAGAGCGTCGCGCCGCGCTCGCCGACGACCGTCCCGTAGCCCTCGGGAAGCGCGAGCACCTCCTCGTGGATCCCGGCGGCCCGCGCCGCGGCCCGCAGTTCCCCGTCCGTGGCGCCGGGCCTCGCCAGCCGGAGGTTGTCGGCGACGGTGGCGTGGAAGAGGTACGTCTCCTGGGAGACGACCGCGATTCCGCGCCGCAGGGACGCCAGCGTGTACGTGGTGTGGTCGGCGCCCCCGACCACGATCCGGCCGCCCTCCGGGTCGCTGCCCTCCCGCAGGAGCAGCCCGAGGAGCGTGGACTTGCCCGCGCCGGACGGTCCGACGATCGCCGTAGTCCGGCCGGCCTCAGCGGTGAACGACACGCCGCGCAGGGCGGGTTCGGCCGCGCCGGGGTGCGTGTGGCGGACGTCCTCGAAGCGGATCTCGGGCGCCCCGCCCCAGGCCGCGACGGTCTGCCCGGTGTCCGGCACGGCGCCCGCCGCGGTCCGCAGGGCGGTGATTCCGTCGGCGGCGGAGATGCCGAGGTACCCGGAGTGCCACTCCCGCGACAGGTCGCGCACGGGCCGGAAGCACTCGGAGGCCAGCATCAGGACGAGGTACGTGCCGGTCGCCGCCGTCCGCCCCGACACGGCCGAGGCGCAGGCGACGAGCGCGGCGGCGACCGTGCCGCCCTGGACGGCGAGGTCGGTGATCCCGGTGTCGACCAGCGAGACGCGCAGCTTGGCCACGGTCGCCCGGTGCAGCTCCGCGGACCGTTCCTCCAGCCGCGCGCGGGTACGGCCGACGGCGCCGGCCGCGCGCAGCGCGGGCATCCCCTGCAGCGCCTCCAGATAGTCGGCGGACAGGGCCTCGTACGCACCCCAGTGCTCCTGTCCGCGCCGCGCGAGCAGCCGGTCCCACCAGCGGGGGGCGAAGAGCGCGAGGAGCAGCGCGGGGGCGAGGACGAGCGCCGCGTAGGGCTCGACGCATGCGACGGCGAGGAGCAGGACGGGGGGTACGGCGACGGTGACGAGGAGCTGGGGGAGGTAGCGGGACACGTACGCGTCGACTCCCTCGACACCGTCGACGAGCGTGGCCCGTACGGCCCCGGCGCGCGCGTCCGCCTCTCGGGGGGCTCCGACGGTGCCGAGCCGTTGGAGGAGCGTGTCGCGCAGCCCGGTCCGTACGGTGGCCCCGGCCCGTACGGCGACCTGACGCTGCCTGCGGGTGAGCCAGGCCCTGACGGCCACGGTGCCGAGCACACCGGTGAGGAGCGGGCCGAGATCGTCGGTGGTGCCGCGGGCGATCCGGGCGAGGACGACGGCGAGCAGGGCGGCCTGCGCGAGATGCGTGACCGTGACGGCGACGAGCAGCGCGGTGGCGGCGGTGAGGGGCCCGCGCGCGGGACGTACGGCGCGGACCAGCTCCGGGTGGAGCATCATGACGGCGGGGCTCCTTGGGCGGGGTGGGACGGTGGACGGGCCGGGATGGGCGGTACCGGCAGGCGGTCCTCGGCGTGCCGCTCCGGCCCGCGGCCGAGGGCGAGGGCGTGGAGCACCGGGGAGCGTCCCGGCGGGTCGCCGAGTGCGGCGCCGAGGTCGGCGGACTGCCATGAGCCGATCGGGCGCGAGGCCAACCCGGCTTCGCAGGCGAGGACTTGGGCGAGGCCGACGGCGTAGCCGGCGCCCAGGTGCGTGCGTCGGATCTCGGCGGGCGGGGCGTCGTCGGGGCAGCCGTACGCCAGGAGTACGGCTCCGGCCTCGGCGAGCCACGCCTGCCCCGCGGCCCACCGAGCGAGGGTGGGGCGGGCGTCCCCGGTGGCCAGCGTGCGCAGTTCGGGGCCGCCGAGGACGGCCGGGTCGGGGCCGCCGACGGCCACGCACCAGCAAACGTCCTCGGGTCCGGCGGCCTCGGCCGCGCGCACGAGGCGGGCCAGGTCCGCGCGGTCGGGGACTCCGCCGAAGCCGGGGGGTGCACTGCGTCGACGGACGCCGGACAGCACGGGCGGCAGACCGGGAAACCCGCGCCAACTCCCCTCCCCCGTCCCGCCCGTGACCTCCGCGAGGGTGTCCCAGGCGGCACGGAGCACCGGGGGCACCGGCCTGCGGACGGCCGGGGGCGCGACCCCGGGACCGTGGGCGGCCCAGCACTGGAGCGCGTCGTGGGCGGGCAGGCTGTTCGGGCCCCACCAGGCCGCCGCCACCGCGTGTTCCGGCTCACCGGCGCCCGCTGTCAGGCCCGCGGCGGCGGCCAGGAGCGTCCCGTCCGCGTCCCCGCAGAAGGCGTGCGCTCCGGCCAGGGCGAGGGCCGCGAGCGCGTGGCCGGTGTCGAGGAGGAGCAGCGGCCAGGCACGGTGGCCGTAGTGGGAGGCGGTACGGCGAGCGGTCACCGTCAGCACGACGAGCACGCCGTCCGGGGCACCGTCGGGTGCGCCGCCGCGCGGGTGGAGCCGATGGGCGACGGGGTCGTACGCGTACCTGCCGGGCGCCGGCATGCCACCCGGGCCCACCAGCAGGTGGACGTTCACCGGGTGCAGGGCCCCCGCCGACGCGGCAGGCCGAAACCGTCCGCCCACGAGCGACGCCCGCAGCAGTCGGCCCAGTTCACCCGGCACGGGCACGGCCTCCCCGGGCCAGGCCGTGCCGGCACTCCCCGCCGCGAAGTCACCCCCGGGCTCACGCCCCGACCGCGCGAGCGCGAGGGCGCTCGCGAAGCGGGGGCCTCCGTGCCGGGACGGACCACCGGCCGCCTCAAGCCGACCGATCTGGCCGCGCGGCCCGGAGGGACCGGACGGCCCGGGCGGGTCGGAGGGCTCGGACGGCTCGGACGGCTCGGACGGCTCGGACGTGCCGAACGGACCGGACGGCCCAACCAGACCGGCCAGCTCGGACAGCCCGGACGGCCCGGATGGCCCGGACGGCCCGGACGGCCCGGGCGGCCCGGGCGGCCCAGGCAGGTCGAACGGCCCGGGCAGGTCGGACGGTCCGGGCAGACCGAGCCCTCCGGACGCCCCCGACCGCTCGGGCAGCCCCGGCGCCCGGTCCCCGTACACGTGGGTCATCGTCCGTGTCCTCACATGTGCGGTGGCGGTGCGAGGGTGAAGTCGGCCGGGGTCGTCGGTGTCGTGGATCGCCAGCCCCGGTCGAGCGCCGCCCGGCCCAACCGCTCGCAGCCGAAGTAGCCGAAGGCCGCCGGTGCGTTGGGGACGAGGCCCGAGACGAGGACCCGGGCCACCCGCAGCGGGGTCTCGGCGATGTCCTCGGTCGTCAGGTCGACGGTGATCAGGCGGTGGCCCCCGGCGGCCAGGCGGGCGTCCAGCGTCGCCCGGCTCCCCGGCGGGATCTCGTGGACGGGGACGACACCGAGTTCCGGATGGGTGAAGCGGCGGGCGTACGGCGCCATGCGCGGGTCCAGCCAGACCTGGACGTGCGCGCCCAGGTCCCGTACCGCGCCGAAGTCCTCGCCGACGGCGTCCAGGTAGCGCCGGTCGGGCCGGTGGTCGAGGTACAGGCCCCGGGCGAACATGCCCGCCTCGACGGCCCGGAAGACCCAGCCGTCCCCGTCCACCGCGCCTTGTGTGAACACCCAGGTGTGGACCGCCTCCAGGACCGCCTTGCGGGCGGCCTCCGCGGGGTCGTAGCGGCAGGCGAATCCGGCCGCGTGGATGCCGCGTTCGGGGTCGTACACCCATGCGGCGACGCACGGCGCGAACTCGGAGGGCATCTCGACGATCCGGACCTCGAGGCCGCAGCCTTCGAGGTCCCGGTCGAGGCCGGGCACCGAACGCGGGTCGATGCCCCGCGTGGGCCCGTCCAGGTGCCACCACAGTTCCAGCGCGTCCCGCTCGACGACTTCGAGGAGCCCGCGTTCGACGGCGTCGTCGAAGCCCTGACCGGTGGCGATGCCCGCGTAGTTGAGGTGGTGCGTCCGTGGCAGCGAACTCAGCTCACCCTGTCGCCAGTTGAGGTGGCTGAGTGCGACGGGCACCCAGCACTCCCGCCCGTCCTCGCCGCCCCGGGCCCAGAGGGTGGGGGTGTCGGGGCCGAGCGGCCGGTAGGGGAAGCGGGGCCGTTCGTACTGCCAGGAGGCGTACGAGGGCAGATCGCCGGGCCCGTACAACCGCCGCCCCTCCGCCCGGAGTTCGGTGGCGGTCGCCCGGCGCGGCTCGTCCGGGTGGCCGGGCGGCGGGAGCCGGTTGCCGCAGTAGCGCTCGACGGCCTCGGCGACGGCGGCGAGCCGCGCGCCGCGCGGGTCGCCGAAGGTGGTGCCCAACGAGACACGGTCGGCGGGCCACGCCCCGAAGCGTCGCGCGTCGGAGACCTCGGCGGTCATGGCGGTGTAGCGGGGTGGGGCGCCGGTGGGGTGCGGAACGGGTTCGACTCCCCGTATGAGCCCGCAGACGGGGTCCACGAGCGCGTCGAGCGACGGTACGCCGGTGAGGGTCAACGGAGTATCTCCTGTACGGGATCGATGGCGGCAGGGCGGTGGACGACGGGCAGCAGCAGTGCGCTGCCTGCCATGCGTACGGACCGCCGGGACGGCAGGAGCCGGGTCGCGGTCACGGGGTCCTCGCCCGTGTGCGGGTTGCGGGCGTGGGCGGGGAAGTGGTGGCCGGCGACCTCGACGCGGAGCCGGACCCCGGCGGCCAGCCGGCGTGCGACGCGCCCGAGCGGGACTGTCAACTCCCGTTCCTGCGAAGGGCCGTGGGTGGTTCGGGCGATGCCGGTGGCGAGGGGTTCGGCGTATCCGTCGGGGCGGAGGGCCACGAGCCGTACCGCCCAGTCGGCGCTCCGGCCCTCCGTCGCGGCGACGAGCCGTACGCCGGCGTCGCCGAGCAGGTCGAGGGGGCGCGGGAGCGGCGGGGTGACGAGCAGACAGCGGTCGGGCGCGCCGTGCTCGTCGATGTCGAGGCGGTCGGAGCGCACCGGTCGCAGCGGGTCGGCGACGAACTCGGCGCCGTGCACGAGCCGCAGGCCGGCGCTGTGCCCGAAGCGGTACGGGACGGGGTGCGCGGACTCGGCGTCGGCGGCGTACCAGTGGGCGCTGCCGCCGAGCGCGATCGCGCCGCGCCGGCCGTCGAGGGTGCCGGCCAGGGCCTCCCTGGCCCAGCGGGCGTACAAGGAGCCGAGGTCCAGGCGGTGTTCGGGGCGGGCCTCGCGCGCGGGCGCGGCGGTCAGGCCGTGTCCCCACGGGCCGAGGAGGAGCCGTGCGGGGCCACCCCAGGAGCGCCAGAGGCGGACCGTCTCGACGGCGAAGGGGTCTCGGCTGCCGCCGACGGCGAGGAGCGGTACGCGGGCGGACGCGGCCCGCTTCCACAGGCCCTCGTCGCGCGGTACCGACCACACACCGGGCCAGGAGGCGAGCGGGAGGATCCCTGTGACGGGGAGCCGGTCGAGGAGGTCGGGGGTGTCCCGCAGGGCCTGTTCGAGGGCCTGGTCGTCGGAGTCGGCGCGGTCGCCGTGCTCCAGCCACCAACCGGCCCGCGCCGACAGCCGTTCGACCCCAGTCGCCTCGCGCGCCACTTCGCCGCCGCCGAGGGCGGGCACGGCGGCGATCACCGCGTCGGGACGCCGCTGATGGCCGTACCCGTCAGCTACCCCGTCCCCGTCCCCGTCTCCGTCCGCGTCCCCGTCTCCGTCCAGCAGTGGCGCGAGGGCGCAGTGGGCCGCGTACGACGCCCCGACCGCCACCACACGCCCGTCGCTCCACCCCTGCTCGCGGATCCAGGTCAGGGCCGCCGCGCCGTCCGCCACCTCGGAGCGGTAGGGACGCCAGGGCCCGGCGGAGGCGGAGGCGTGCCGTCCCCGGACGTCCTGCGCGATGGCGGCGAACCCGTGCGCCGCCCAGGCGCGCAGCTCGGGGCGGTGGCGGCGCCGGTCGTAGGGGGTGCGGAGGAGGACGGCGGGGTGGGGGCCCGCGCCGTCCGGGATACAGAGGTCGGTGGCGAGACCGTGGACCCGTACGGTCCTCATCGGTTCCCCGGGGACTGCGGGCCGACCTGTGCGGTCGGGGCGATCGGGGCGACCTTCGGGACCGGCAGGACGGGGTGTTCGGTGATTGTGAGGGTGCGGAGGTCGACACGGCGCAGGGTGCGCCGCGCGGTTCGGAAGCGGGGGCCTTCGGGGTCGGTCGCCCAGGCGAGGAGGTCGGCGGTCGTCAGGGCCGCGGTGAGGGCGGCGGAGGCCGCCTGGTGACCGGTGCCCGTGTCACCCGCGTACCGGCCCTGCCAGTAGGCGGCGAGCTCGCGGTGCGCGGGGGTGGCGGCGAGGCGGCGGAGCCGTACGTCCGCCGAGGTGACGTCGCCGGGTCCGCAGGCCGGGGGCTCCAACCACGCCTGGGCGCCCTCGCGGTGGCAGCGCAGCCAGGCCGTGCCCCCGGCCGGGAGGCGGTCCGCCTCGTCCCACAGGCCGGCCGGGACGGGGCCGTCCAGGCACCAGACGACCGCGGCCGCGGGGTTCCCGGCGACGTCTCCGAGGTCCTGCGGTGCGCCGGTGCGTACGTCGGCGCCGAGGTCCCGTACGCACCGGGCGAGCGGACCGGTGAGCAGCGGGTCGCCGAGGAGGAGCACGGTCCGCCCGGCGAGCGGAGGCTCCGTGGGCAGGGCGGGGTCACGCGCGTACCCGGCCTTCTCGAAGGCCGCGGCCAGGGTGTCGAGCGCGGCCGGTTCCCCGCCGCCCCCCGTCAGCCGGGCCACGACGTCCTCGGGGGTGGCGGTCCCGGTGTCGACGCGGAGGAACTCCCCGTCGGTCGTGCGCACCGCGAGCCCCTGGCCGGGGACGGTGACGAGGGCGACACCGGGGGCAAGTCGCGCGGTGGTCACGGGGGTTCCTCCTGAAGCGGGTGCGAAGGGGTGAAGACGGGTGAGGCCCGCCCGGAAAGGCGATCCGGGCGGGCCCGCGGGCGTCCGGCGCGTGGCCGGACGCCGGACTCAGTTGTCCGAGTCGGTGTCCGCCTCGACGGCGTCCTCGAACGGGTTCTCCACCAGCGCGTTGGAGTGCGTGGCGGACAGGTGGGCCAGCTGACCCTGCTCCGCGATCGGGCTGAACACCTTGTGCTGCTCCATGAGTTGACTCTCCATTCGTGGACGGTCACGCCGCCGGACCGGCGGCGCACCACAAACACTAATGAATATGATTTTCATTTCGCAATAGCCTCAGTGGCATCCAGAGGGTGATCCGGGTAACACACCGGCCAGCCGCCCTCGGGATCGCGCCCCACCCGGCCGGCCACTCCGAGCACGTCGGCCAGGAGGCGGGGGGTGACGACGTCCTCCGGGCGGCCGTCGGCGGCGACGCGCCCCTCCCTCAGGGCGACGATCCGGTCGGCGAACCGGGCCGCGTGGCCGAGATCGTGAAGCACCATCACCACCGTCAGCCCCCGCTCCTCGCGCAGCCGCACCACCGTCCGCATGACCTCCAGCTGGTGCCGCAGATCCAGATACGTGGTGGGCTCGTCGAGGAGCAGGACGCGGGTGTCCTGGGCCAGGGCCATCGCCAGCCGTACGCGCTGCCGTTCACCGCCCGAGAGGTCGTCGACCGGCCGGTCGGCCCACGCGTCGACACCCACGTCGGCCATCGCCCGCGCACAGACGGCGTCGTCCCCGTCGCGCAGCATCCCGAGCGGGCCGCGGGCGGCATACCGCCCTTGCTGCACGAGCCGACGGACCGTCATGCCCGGTACGGCGGGCGCCGATTGATGCAGGATCGCCACCCGGCGGGCGGCCGCGCGCCGGGACATGCGCGAGAGGTCGTCGCCGTCGAGCAGCACACGCCCCTCACCCGGCCGCAGCAGCCCCGCGCAGAGGCGCAGCAGGGTGGACTTGCCGCAGCCGTTGAGCCCGACGAAGGCGACCAACTCCCCGGCGCCCACGGTCAGATCGATCCCGGCCAGCACCTCGCGGCCTGGGTAGCCGAACCGCAGACCCTCGGTACGGATCGTGCCGGGCGCGGCGGGTGCCGCCCCGGCCGTACGAGGCGGGGCCAGATCGGCCCCCGCCTCCACCGTCCGGGTGCCGAGCGACTCCGTGGTCCTTCTCATGTTTCCTCCGCTCCGCGTCGGGCCACGATCAGCAGCAGTGCCGCGCCCACACACGTCGTCAGCGCACCCGTGGGAATGCTCAGCCGGTCCGTCTCCAGGGCCTCGGCGAGGACGGGCGAGAGCCACTGGGCCCCGGCGTCCGCGCCGCCCACGACCACCGCGCCCAGCAGGGCCGAGCCGGGCAGCGCCCGGCGCAGGTCCGCCCCGAACAGGGCGAGGGCCAGGTGCGGGACAAGAAGACCCACGAAGCCGAGGGCGCCGACCACCGCGACGGCGCCCGCGGTCAGGGCGACCGCGCAGACCAGCGCGGCGAGCCGGGCGCGGCCGGTGCGCAGTCCGGCCGCCGCGGCCTGTTCGTCGCCGCAGCGCAGCAGGGTCAGCGGGGCGGCGAGCAGACAGGCGGCCACGGACCAGACCGCGGCCCAGGGCCAGAGCAGCCGCCAGTGCTCCATGACCCGGCCTTCGGTGGAGCCGACGAGCCACTGCACGACGCTGCCCAGTTCGCCGGGTGCGACGAGCAGGACCATGGCGGTGAGCCCGGCGAGGACCGCCGACACCAGCACACCGTGGACCGCCGTCTGCGCCGGGTCACCCCGGTCCCGGCCGGCGAGCAGCCAGAGCAGTCCGGCACCGGTGAAGCCGCCCGCGCAGGCGGCCACGACCACGGCCATCGGGGACTCCCAGCCCGCGAGACCGAGCCCGGTCGCGGCCACCGCGCCGAGCACGGCGCCCGGGGTCACACCGGTGACCTCCGGTCCTGCCAGCGGGTTGCGCAGCGCGGACTGCAGGACGAGCCCGGCGAGCCCCAGGCAGGCCCCGGCCGTCAGTGCCACCAGGATTCTGGGGAGCCGGAGTTGGAGGACGACGTGGCGCGCGAGCGGATCACCGCCGCCCCGTAGCACGTCGGTCACCGCCGCGGCCCCGACGGCGCGCCCGGCCACCAGCCCGCCGGCCACGACGCCCGCGAGGACGACGCCGAGCACCACGAACAGCACCCACGCAGGCACCAGTCGGATGCCGGGCCCGGCTCGGCCCGACGCCATGTCCGTCATCGCTTCGCCCCCGTCCGCAGGAGTACGACGCCGGCCGGTACGCCCAGCAGGGCCGTCCAGGCGCCGACCGGGGTTTCGATCGGGGCAAGGGCGAGGCGGGCGGGCTGGTCGGCGCAGGTGACGATCAGGGCGCCGAGCGCGGCCGACCAGGGCAGCCAGGTCACCGCCCCGGCCTCCGGCCGCAGACGGCGGGCGAGGTGCGGGGCGAGGAAGCCGACCCAGGCGACCGGTCCGCAGACCGCGACGACCGGGGCGATGAGAAGGACGGCCAGGCCCAGCGCCGCGAGGCGGGCGCGCCGTACGCGTACGCCGAGGGCGCGGGCGTCGTCGTCGCCGAGCCGCAGCACTCCGAGGACCGGGGCGCACAGCACCAGTGCGGGCAGCGCCACCGCGAGCCAGGGCCACAGGCCGGTGACGTCGTCCCAGGTCCGGGCGGAGAGGCTGCCGAGCAGATAGCGGTAGACGATCTGGAGGTCGAGCTGGTCGGCGAGGACCATCAGGACGAGCAGCGCGGCCTGGAGTGCCGCCGCCACGGCGGCACCGGTCAGCAGGACGGCGCTGGGGCTGCGGCCGAACCCCGCGGCGAGCAGTGTGAGAAGGCCGCCGAACGCGGCGCCGGCCAGGGCGAGCAGGGGCTGCACGGCGAGCGGGACGGGCAGGGCGAGGACGAGCGGGGCGGCGACGCCGAGGGCGGCGCCGCCGGAGACGCCGAGCATCTCCGGTACGGCGAGCGGGTTGCGCAGCGCCTCCTGGAGGACGAGGCCCGCGGCGCCCAGACAGGCCCCGGCGACGAGGGCCAGGACCAGTCTGGGCAGGCGCAGTTCGGTGAGGATCACCCTGAAGGTCCCGGTGTCGTCGCCGAGGTCCCCGAGGTGCGGCAGGAGCAGCGCGCAGGCCGCGGCAGCCGCCAGGACCGCGGCTCCGCCGCAGAGTTGACGTACCGGCGAGGAGCTCACCGCAGCGCGGCCGTCGCCTCGTCGAGGACGATGCCCAGCGACCGGGTGCCGCGCCCCTTGGCCCAGACCTCGGCATCGACCTCGTGGACACGGCCGTTCCTCACCGCCGGAATCTGCGACCAGAGCGGGTTCTTGGCGAGCTTGTCGGAGAGCCGCTGCCCGGGCGCGGCGGGGCCGCCGAAGGAGAGGGTCTCGACGAAGAGGACGTCGACGTCGCGGGCGAGGATCTCCTCCATGCTGTACGTACCCTCGACCCCCCGGCTCTTCCACGGGTAGTCGGCCACCTCGGGCATGAGTCCGGCGGTGACGTCGTTGCCGGGGGTGGCGACGCCGAAGTTCTCGTCGCTGCCGAAGATGATCAGTGCGGTCTTGTCGCTGCGCGCCTTCTCGGCGGCGGCGAGCTTGGTCCGGAATGCCTTCTCGGCCGCCTCGCCCTGCTTCGTACGGCCGGTGAGTGCGGCGAGATCGCGCAGGTAGCCCACGCTGTCCTGCCAGTTGCCGGGCTGGACGGGCCAGAAGACGGTGGCGCCCTTGAGCGCGGGGGCGAGCTTGCCGTGGGTGTCGCCGAGCCCGATCACCAGGTCGGGCCGGTACGAGAGGATCGCCTCGGTCTCCGGGCTGAGGAAGCCGCCGGGGACCACGGGCACCTTCGCCGCCTTCTCCTTGCCGAGGAACTTCTCGTGGGCGAGGAGCGCGGAGTTGGTGGCGGCCGGGACCAAGCCGAGTTCGGCCAGCATGTCGTCGCAGAGGGCGACGAGACAGACGATCCGCTTCGGCGGGGCGGCGGTTGTGACGGTGACGCCCTTGGCGTCGGTGACGGTCCGCGCGGCGGTGATGGGCCGGACGCTCACGTCGGTCGTCGCGCCGGCTTCCGTGCCCCCTTTCGCCGTGCCCTTGGCGTCCCCCTCGCTCGCTCCGCAGCCGGCGAGCAGGGCCCCCATGACCGCCGCGGCCGCGAGGCGGCGCGCCTTTCGCAGCATTCTGCGCGACATATGTCCCTCAGTTCCGTTTCGCCCCGGGGGTGATGACAGAGAGATGCGGCGGGCGCCCCGGGCCGACCCGCACCCCCACAGAGTGTCACATGATAATCATTACCAATAAGACGATTGCCGCCCACCCTCCCGGAGTCCGCCGTGCCACTGCCGCCCCGCCTCCTCGTCGCCGACCAAGTCGCCGGATGCATACGGATGTTGGATCTGCCGAGCGGCGAGGAGAGAGCAGTCCTCGAGGGCCGCCACCTCGCCGAGCACGCCGGATTCCTCGCCCTGCCGGAAGGCCGCAGCGCCTTCGTCGACGACCTGGCGGGCGAGCTGGTGGTGCTCGACCCGTACGGCCCCGAGGCCGGCCGGCCGTTCGTCGAGGCGACCGTCCCCGTGGCGGCGCCCGCCGAACACCTCGCGACCGACGCCACAGGCCGCCTCCTGGCGGTGACCACCGGTCTCGGCCGGAACGAGGAACCGTGGAGCGACCTCCTCACCCTGGTCGACCTGCGCCCCGAACGCCCCCGCTCCGTCCGGGTCCGCACACGGGTCGGCGAACCGGGCGTCGCGCTGGTCGGCGAACCGGGCTCCGCAGCGGACGGCGCACCGCACGGCACGGAGGACCCGCTCGTCGTCCTGCGCCACCGCGAACCCGGCACCCTCACCGCGTACAGCTGGGACACCCTGCTCGGCGCTCCCCCCGCCTGCCCGCCCGTCGACCCGGAGCACGAGCTGCCCCTGCCCGACCACGACGGACACGGCGACGCACTCGACCCGTACAGCGGACGGCTGTTCGCGGCGGCCGGCTCCGGCGTCCACCGCGCCCGGCGCGCGGGCCACCGGCTACTCGCCGAGGAGCCGCTCGACTGGGCGGGCCCCGGCCGGGGCTACTACCTGCGGCTCGACCCGGTACGGCGCGCCCTCTGGTCCTGTGTGCGGGGCGGGCCCGCCGACCCCGGGCGGTGGCCGGAGTGGAGCAACGACGCCTGGTGCCACCACCTCGCGTCCGGCCGTACGGAGCGGGTCCCGCTCGGCCCCGGCCTGGTCTTCCGGCTCGCGGTCGCCGCGACCCATGTCGCGTACGCGCGGGTCCATCCCGACGGCGACGAGCTGGTCCTGCTCGACCCTTCGGCTTCCCGGCCCCGGATCGCCGCGCGGCTGCCGCTCCCCCCGATGGACGGAGCTCCGCGCCCCGGCGGCACCCCCTGGGACGGTGTCCAGCGGCGTGCGATCGCGGCCTCGCCGGGCGCGGAGTACACCGCCGTCAGCCGGGGTGGTCACGGCGAGGTTCATCTCTTCGAGGGAACCCGGGAACTGGCGGTACTGAGGGTTCCGACCCCCCTGGACGACGGCGGCCATCTCGCCCTGATCGCGCCGGGAGACGGGGCACAGGCAGATCGGATCGGCCGCTGAGGCGGACCCGGCGGCCGTGTCCGCATACCGGGATGCACAAGGCTCTTGTGAAATTTTTCACCTGACCCCTTGGCCCCGCGTACCGGTTCGTGTTGAGATGCGGGCCTACTCAACAGCTCAATGGCGCGCTCGGGGAGGGCAATGTGGCGGACACCGCCATGTCTGGTTCCGAAACAACGGGTGGCGACGATCCTTCCTCTGCCTACGGCAGGAAGACCCCCATGGAGACGGCCATATGGCGACTCCGTTCACGCGGCTGTTGGACGGACGCGGCCGCTCTGCTCACCCCGCGCGCGGCCGAACCGGCGGCGGCGCTGGAGCGGGCGGCGCTGCTGATCGAGCGCTGTCTGTACACCGAGAAGGGCTGGGCCGAGGCGGAGGAAGCGCTGCGGGCGGCCGAGGCGGTCGCGCAGAGCGACGAGGAGCGCGGGGCGGCGGCGTGCGAACGCGGCTATCTGGCCTACGCGTCGACGCTCCTCGGCGTACGTGACCGGGCGGACGAGGCCACCGCGGCGCTCGGCCGGGCGGCCGCGCTGATCGGGCCTTCGGCGGAGGGGCGTCCGCTGCTCGACTTCCGGCGCGGGCTGATCGCCCAGAACCTGGGCGACTCGCCCCAGGCCGCCCGCGCGGCCTTCCGTCGTGCCCACGCGGGGGCGACGGACCGGGGCGACAGCCTGCTCCTCTCCTCCACCTGGCGCCATCTGGCCGGAATCGCCCTGCGTGAGGGCGAGTTGGCGGAGGCGCGGCACGGCTTCGCCGAGTCGCTGCGGATCCGCGAGGAGCTCGGCTTCCTCGTGGGTACGGCTCCGGCCCTGACCGCCCTCGCCAACACGGAGACGGAGCCGGAGGCGGGCCGCCTGCGGGCCGAGGCGGGACGGCTGTTCCGTCTGCTGGGCGGGGTCCCGACCTGGCTCGCGGCCCAACTGGCACCCCAGCCCGCGACATGACGGAGCATCACACCGCTGTCCCGACCGGCACCCCAGCCGGCGATCACGCCGCCTGACGGTGTGCTTCGTCCAGGCACAGGAGCGCCTCGTCCATGCCCACGACCACTCCCCCGTCCGGGGTGAGTGCCACCGCGCGCACCGGTGGGCCCGGGCGGAAGGACAGGCGCTCCTTCGTGTCGAGGTGGCGGAGTTCCACGAGCCCGTCGGCCCAGGCGATCGCGAGTGACGGGCCCTCGGGGGTCGGTGCGGCGTGCAACGCCACGACCGGGCACGGGCGTTCGGCGACGGGCTCGGGGTGCGGGTCCTGGCCGGGGGTCCAGAGCCGGACCGTGCCGTCGAGGCCGCCGCTGCAGAGGAACGGCGTGGGCGGCGCCTCGACGGCGGTGACCGCCGTGACGCGGCCACTGTGCAGTGCCGCCTGGTGAATGCCCGTCAAGCCGAAGGCGTGCACGGAGCCGAGCCGGTCCCCCACGACCACGGACCCGCTGATCGCCGCGAGCGCCGTGCCCGGGTGCCGGGTGAGGGTCGCCGCGACGGCCGCGGTCAGCCGTTCCAGGTACGGCGGGCGTGGCCCGGGCAGTCCGCGCACCGTGTGCAGCCGGCCCCGCTCGTCCAGGAGCAGGAGGGTTCCGTCGGGCGCGGGCGCGAGCGTCTTGATCCGCCGGGCGGAGCTGGTGAACGACTCGCCCGCGGGGGTGGGGTCGGCCGTGCGCAGCAGGTGCACGGCATCGGTCGGACCCGCGACGAGCAGACGGTCGCCGAACGTCCCGAGCGCGGTGACGGGGCCCGGCCAGGGCGGGGTGAGATCCCCCCGTACGCGGGTCCACCGCAGGCGCCACGGCGCTTCGGCGGCGAGTACCCGCAGCGCGGGCCGCAGCCGGGGGTCGGCGCCGTCCCCGAGAGCGCCGAGCAGGACCAGGGCACGGTCCGCGGGGTCCTGGTCGCGGCAGAGGGACTGGCCGGCTCGCAGCCAGGCGGCTCGCAGTCCGCCGTGGTCGTCGCCGGACCCGTTCCCGTAGCCGGCGGTGACGAGCAGGGGGTCGGCCTCGCACACGGCGACGGGATCGGCGAGGTCGACGTCCGCGCGTACGGCCCCCTCCTCCACCGGCCGGGCGGGCCGGCGTGGTTCGCCCGCGCCGACCGTGTCGTGCGGCTCCGGAACGTCCACCACCGTGGCCCGGCGGGCGGCGAGAAGGGCGTGGGCGGGGGTGCCCGTGCGGACCTCGACGACGAGCCGGATCCGGCCCAACCCGGCCAGTTCTCCGATCAGTTCGGCGATCGTGTCCGGTTCCACGGCGGCGTGCAGGTCCGTCAGGACGAGGACCGCGCGGCGGGCCTCGGTGGTGGCGAGGGTCCGCACCAGTTCGCCGGGGGTCCTGGCCACGACGCCGAGGCGGTTCGCGATCGTCCAGGCCGCACCGAGCGCGCTCTGCCCGGCGAGCGGGATCAGCTCGCGCGCCGAACGCCTGCGGCGCGCCCCGGATCGGGCGCCGTGGGCGGCGAGCCAGGCGAGCAGCGCGGACTTGCCCCGGCGGGGGTCGCCGGTCACCAGGCAGAGGCGGGGCGCGTCCGGGTCGGTGAGCCAGCCGAGCAGGACCGCCGCCTGGGCCTCCGTACCGGCGGCGGGGCGCTCCCCGCGGGCGGATCCGGTCACGGGCACCGTCCCCCTGCCGGGGACGGAGTCGCGGACGGCATGGGACACCTCACGGACGGCGGCGTGCGAGCGGGCTGACGGCAACGACCTTAGTCGTCAGCCCGCCGATCCGGTGAAGTGCTCCCGTACGAGTGACTGCACGACGGTCAGATCCTGCGCGATGAGCGCGTCCAGGAGGGCGGTGTGCTCCGCCGCGTCCGCGACCAGTTCGCCGTGGCGGGTCGCCGGGGCGCTCACCAGGGGCCATTGGGAGCGGCGGTGGAGGTCGTCGGCGACGGCCAGGAGCTGTTCGTTGCCGGCGAGGGAGAGGACCGCGCGGTGGAACGCGCGATCGGCCTCGGCGTAGTGGGCGCGGTCGCCGCGGGCGGCGGCGGCCGAGGTGGCCTCGGCGAGGGGGCGGAGCTCGGCCCAGCGGGCGGCCGGGATCGTACGGGCCAGGCGCAGCATGACGGGGATCTCGATGAGGGCGCGGACCTCGGCGAGCTCGGCGAGCTCGCGCGCGGTGCGTTCGGTGACACGGAAGCCGCGGTTCGGCACCACCTCGACGGCGCCTTCGGTGGCCAGCTGCTGCATGGCCTCGCGCACCGGGGTCGCCGAGACGCCGAAGCGTTCGGCGAGGACGGGGGCGGAGTAGACCTCGCCGGGGACCAGTTCGCCGCCGACGAGTGCGGTGCGCAGGGCCTGGAGGATCTGCCCGCGTACGGAGTGGCGCTGGACGGGGCGGGGGGCGAGCCGGGGCGCGGGGGGCTCGCTGTGGGTGTGCTCGCCGCGGGCCTGCGGGGGCGGAGCGGGCGTGGAGGCTTCGCCGCGCGCCTGCCCGGGGACCCGTACGGCGTCGCCGAACGGCGGGTACGGCTCCTGTTGCGCCCGCTCGCGCGCTCTGCCCTGCTCCACCCGGGTCCTCCTGCGGGGTTGTGCCGGGCCCGGCTCGCGATGGCGAGGCCCCCTATGCACCATAGGCGGACGGACCCGCAGTTCAAACATCGATCGCATCGGGTAAGGTAAGGCTTACCTGTTAACGATCGCGATTCGGTGGTCCCGTATGGCCGTCCCCGCCCTGCTCCCCGCCCCCTTCACCTCGCCCGTCGCGGCCTCGTACGCCCGCCTCGGCGAGGTGTTCTCCGGCCTGCGGATAGAGGAGCTGGGCCACGGCGAGCGGGCGCCGCGCGGCGGCGGCTGGGTCGGCGCGGACGAGCTGGCGGCCGGGGGCGCCGCGCTCGACGCCTTCCTGGCCTGGGACAACGCCCAGGTCCTTCGCGACTACGGGCAGCAGGCCCGCCCCGACGTGGTCGCCAGCTTCGGGCTGCACCGGTACGCCTGGCCGGCCTGCCTCCTGGTCACGGTCCCCTGGTTCCTGCACCGCCGCGTTCCCCGGATGCCCGCCCGGAACGTCGCCTTCCAGCGGGCCCTGGGCCGGATGGCCGTCCGCGTGGAGGAGTTCGCCTGTCTGCCCGGCGACCCCGCCGCCGAGCTGCCCGGCGCGCGGATCGTCCCGGACGAGGAGGCGCTGCGCGCCGAGGTCCGGGCCTCGCTCGCCGAGCACTTCGAGGACGTCCTGGCCGGTTTCGGGCCGCGGATGAGGCGCGGCAGGCGGGCGCTGTGGGGCATGGCCACGGACGAGATCGTCGAGGGCCTCTGGTACATCGCGGCGCTGCTCGGCGAGGAGGAGCGGGCGATGCGCGAGCTGGAGCTGCTGATGCCCGGCACGGCCAAGCCGTACGCGGGCTCCGCCGGCTTCCGCGAGTTGGCCGGCTCCGAGGACGCCGACGGAACGACCCGTTCCACCCGGGACCGGGCGACGTGCTGCTTCTTCTACACCCTGCGCCCCGAGGACACCTGTCTGACGTGTCCGCGCACCTGCGACGCCGAGCGGGTCCGCCGACTGGCCGCGACCGCCTGACACTCCCGATGGATTACGCCACCCCCACGGGTGGCGCAAATCGAACGCAACTCCCCTTGCCCGTGCGGCCGTTCGATCAGATCGCACCTATTCGTATGCTGTGCGGCCCCAATGGCGTGCTCTTGCCGCGAAACCTCTTGTGGGCCGTTCGGGGTCGGCCAGTATGGGCGGCCGAAAGGCCCTACTGCGATGCAAGGGACACCGCATGAGACTGACCGACATATCGCTGGACTGGCTGCTTCCGGGTGGCGTCATGGTGGCCGGAGTCCTGACGGCGGTGGCGGTGCTCGCGCGCGGCAAGCGCGCCGGTGACCAGGCCGCGGCCGATGACTCCTGGGAACGCAGCGAGGAACGCCGCAGACGCAAGGAAGCGATCTACGGAACCGCCTCGTACGTCCTGCTCTTCTGCTGTGCGGCGGTCGCCGCCGCACTCTCCTTCCACGGGCTCGTCGGCTTCGGCCGGCAGAACCTCAACCTCACCGGGGGCTGGGAGTACCTCGTCCCCTTCGGCCTCGACGGCGCGGCCATGTTCTGCTCTGTCCTCGCGGTTCGCGAGGCCAGCCACGGCGACGCGGCGCTCGGCTCGCGCCTCCTCGTCTGGACGTTCGCGGGCGCGGCGGCCTGGTTCAACTGGGTGCACGCTCCCCGGGGGCTGGGCCACGCCGGCGCCCCGCAGTTCTTCGCCGGCATGTCCCTCTCGGCGGCGGTCCTCTTCGACCGGGCCCTCAAGCAGACCCGCCGAGCGGCGCTGCGCGAACAGGGCCTGGTGCCCCGTCCGCTGCCGCAGATCCGGGTCGTGCGCTGGCTGCGGGCACCCAGGGAGACCTTCGGCGCCTGGTCGCTGATGCTGCTGGAAGGCGTACCGTCGCTGGACGAGGCGGTCGACGAGGTCCGTGAGGACCGGCGGGAGAAGGAGCAGCACCGGGGGCGCCGGCGCGAGCAGGCGAAGCTCGACCGGGCCCGCATAAGGGCGATCAACCGGCAGCACCGGTCCTTCGGTCTCGGCCGCGGCGGCGGTCGTCAGGTCGAGATGCCGGCCTTGAACTCCGGCACGGGCTCCGTGGGATCGATGAGCTCGGGCGGCTCCGCGACGACGACCGTGGGGACGGCCGTCGCGGAGCCCGCCATAGCGGACCCCGGACAACTGCCGCTTCGACACCGGCCCTCCCTCCAGGCCGTGAAGGGTGCTGAGCCCCGGACGGTGGATCTCACCGCCGAGGACGACACCCAGGCCCTGCCTCGACTCGACTCCCTGGAGCGCAAGCTCAAGGACCTCGAGCAGCAGTTCGGCTGAGATCGGAACAACGGACGGCGGGGTCGCCTCTCAGGCGGCCCCGCCGTTGAGTTCGAACCACACCACCTTGCCCACGCCGTGGTCCTCCACCCCCCAGGAGTCGGCCAGCTCCTGGACCAGGACGAGACCCCTGCCGTGCGTACCGTCGTCGGCGATCGGTACGGACGGCTCGGGCAGACCGGAGACGAAGTCGCGCACCTCGACCCGAAGGCTGTCGGGGACGACGGTCGCGGTGACGACCGCGCCGTGGTCCGTGTGGATCAGCGCATTGGTGACCAGCTCGCTCGTGAGCAGCTCCGCCACGTCGGAGGCCCCCGGTCCGCCCCACCTCCGCAACATCTCGCGCAACGCATGGCGCACCTCCGGCACCGCGGTGAGATCCGCGCATCCCACCTTCCTGAGCAGTTGAGTCGGCTGTCTCGCCTCCCCGGCCATAACCCCCACCCACATGTCGGAACAACTCTCCTCGAACAGGCTCACGGGGATGCATGCCCCACCGACCGGCCCGCATTCATACCGGAGCGCCACCGAACGGACATGTCGACGTATCGGCAGGCGCGGCGGCCCGCCGCCGGCCTCGGTCACTCCTCGTCCCCGTCCTGGACGCACAGCATGCGGTGCGCCGGCACGACCGGATCGCCGGGCAGGGGATCGACGGCCCGGACCCGGACGGCCACGAGGTCGACGACCACACCCGTACGCGGGGCGTACACCCGCACGACTCGCCAACGGTGGTGCGGCGGAACGTCCTTGGCCGGCAACTCCACGGTGGCCAGGCTGACCCATCGGTCGTAGTTGGTCGGCCGGACCCGGACCGGAGCACCGCACTGCTCGCAGGTGGCCGGCTCGACCCACGACACGTCGTCGGGGCCGAACTCGGGCATCGGAGGCGCCGTGGCGCCTTCGTCCTCGGCGAGACCGTTGGCCAGACGGTTCCAGCAGGAGTCGCACAGCACGGCCATGAGGCTGATCCGACCGCGTGCACGTACGGTCGGATCAGCCCTACGACATGTCTGGCACGCCTGGCATGCCGCCGATCGGATGTCCCCGGTCGCCCCCATGCGTTTGAGTATGTGCGGATATGCGGGAACCCTTGTAGGGCGCGATTCGGCCGTATGTCTCTACGACGGCCTCAAGGACGAGGCACGTTGCGCAGGTTGGAGCGAGCCATCTGAAGCATCCGGCCGACCCCGCCGTCCAGGACGATCTTGCTGGCGGAGAGCGCGAAGCCGGAGACCATCTCGCGACTGATCTTCGGCGGGATGGAGAGGGCGTTGGGGTCGGTGACGACATCGACGAGCGCCGGGCCCTTGTGCGCGAAGGCGTCCTTGAGAGCGCCCGCGAGCTGCTTGGGCTTCTCCACGCGGACGCCGTAGGCGCCGGCCGCGCGGGCGATCGCGGCGAAGTCGGGGTTGCGGTTGGTCGTCCCGTACGACGGGAGTCCGGCCACCAGCATCTCCAACTCCACCATGCTGAGCGAGGAGTTGTTGAAAAGCACGATCTTCACGGGGAGGTCGTACTGGACCAGGGTGAGGAAGTCGCCCATCAGCATGGAGAATCCGCCGTCACCGGACATCGAGATCACTTGCCGAGAGCGGTCCGTGAACTGCGCGCCGATGGCCTGCGGCAGGGCGTTGGCCATCGAGCCGTGCGAGAACGAACCGATGATGCGGCGGCGTCCGTTGGGCGAGATGTAGCGCGCGGCCCAGACGTTGCACATGCCGGTGTCCACGGTGAACACGGCGTCGTCGGCGGCCAGTTCGTCCAGGACGGAGGCGACGTACTCCGGGTGGATCGGCTTGTGCTTCTCGACCTTGCGGGTGTACGCCTTGACGACTCCTTCGAGCGCGTCGGTGTGCTTCTTCAGCATCTTGTCGAGGAAGCGGCGGTCCGACTTGGCGCGCACGCGCGGGGTGATGCAGCGCAGCGTCTCCCGGACGTCACCCCAGACGGCGAGGTCGAGCTTGGAGCGGCGGCCGAGGCGTTCCGGCCGGACGTCCACCTGGACGATCTTGACGTCGTCGGGCAGGAAGGCGTTGTACGGGAAGTCCGTGCCGAGCAGGATCAGCAGATCGCACTCGTGGGTCGCCTCGTAGGCGGCGCCGTAGCCGAGCAGGCCGCTCATGCCGACGTCGAACGGGTTGTCGTACTGGATCCACTCCTTGCCGCGCAGCGCGTGCCCGACGGGCGACTTCACGCGCTCGGCGAACTGCATCACCTCGGCATGCGCGCCGGCCGTGCCACTGCCGCAGAACAGCGTCACCCGATCGGCGGCGTCGATCATCCGCACCAGGGCGTCGATCTCGGCGTCACCCGGGCGGACGGTGGGCCGGGAGGTGACGAGCGCGGTCTCCCAGGACTTCTCGGGAGCCGGCTCGGAGGCGATGTCGCCGGGCAGCGAGACGACGCTGACGCCGCCCTGCCCGACGGCGTGCTGAATGGCCGTCTGGAGCAGTCGGGGCATCTGCTGCGGGTTGGAGATCAGCTCGCTGTAGTGACTGCATTCGGAGAAGAGCCGGTCGGGGTGGGTCTCCTGGAAGTAGCCGAGGCCGATCTCGCTCGACGGGATGTGCGAGGCGAGCGCGAGGACCGGGGCCATCGAGCGGTGGGCGTCGTACAGGCCGTTGATGAGGTGCAGGTTGCCCGGGCCGCAGGAGCCGGCGCAGGCCGTGAGACGGCCGGTGATCTGCGCCTCGGCCCCGGCGGCGAAGGCGGCGGCCTCCTCGTGCCGGACCTGGATCCAGTCGATGTCGGGGGTACGGCGGATGGCGTCGACGACGGGGTTCAGGCTGTCGCCCACGACCCCGTACAGGCGTCGGACGCCTGCCCGGACGAGGATGTCGACGAACTGTTCTGCGACATTCTGTTTGGCCATGGATCCATCAACCCATGGGCCGAAGCGTTACGCCTCCCAGACGGCCACGCCTGTACGGTCATCGGCGTACCCCTTCACCCTGAGCTGGATGTCGGCGAGGTAGGCGGCGAGCCCGGGCGGCTCGTGGGCCGCCCAGCGCCCGGCGAGCTCCTTGGCGAGCTCGGGTTCGCCGCGCATCGGCTCGGCGAGACCGTTCGACGCGAGGAGCAGGGTGTCGCCGGGACGGGCGACGGAGGCGCGGAAGCGGAACGGTTCCGCGGGCGGGGCGGGCGAAGCCTCGACGAAGGGGCCGGGGGCCGTGGTGATGCCGAGGTCCATGGTGAGCCGGTCGCCTTCGTCGGTTTCCGACGGCGGCGACCCGAAGCCGACGACGGGGGCGCCGGTGAGCGCGGCCGGTTCGGGGAGCAGCGGCTCTATGTCCTGCCAGGCTCCGTCGCGGAGCCGGAACAGCCCGCCGCGGCCGATGCCGAAGAAGACACGGTTGCGGCACTGGGGGTCGGCGGAGAGAAGCAGACAGCGCAGGCTCGCGGTGTATTCCTCGGGCTCCACGCCCAGTTCGGCGGCGCGGGCGCGGAGTCTGCCGAAGGTGCGGTCGGTGAGGCGGTGGAGCCCGGACTTGAGGTCACCGCGGCGGCCGGCCCGGATGTCCTCCGAGAGCCGGGCGTGGCTACGGCCGACGACCTCGCCGATCCAGCGGCAGGCGTCGGCGGCGGCGAGGTGGGCGGTCTCGGCGGTACGGGCGCCGGCGGCCACGGCGACGAGGACGAGCGCGGCCTCGGCGTGGCCGAAGCGGGCGGTGAGCAGGGCGTCCCTGCGGGGGTCGCCGCGGTAGCGGGCTGAGTCGCCGCGCAGGGAGGCGGCGCGCAGGGTGAAGGCGCCGTAGCGGGCGCCGTCGAGCACGGTGTCGGCGACGAGCTCGTCGAGCTCGTCGGGCCGTGCGGCGGGGAGTGCGGTGGGCTCGGCCTCGTAGGTGGGCGGCCGGCTGCCGATGTGGCCCGAACGGGGACGGGGGACGGGCAGGGGGCCGTCGGGGTCGGCCTCCGGGACCTGGTCCGTCTCGGCCTCGGGGCCGGGTGTGCCCGGCGGGCGTGGCGGTGCGGGTGGCGCCTCGGGCGGCGGAGCCGCCGTGGCGGAGGACGAAGGCCCTCCGGCCGGTGGAGGCGGCGCGGGCGGGGGCACCGGCTGCGCGGGTGGTGCGGCCGTCGGCGGGGCGGGCGGCAGGCCGTCGAGTGCCGGTGTCGGCGGGGCGGGCGGCAGGCCGTCGGAGGCCGGTGGCCGCGGGGCGGGCGGCAGGCCGTCGGAGGCCGGTGGCCGCGGGGCGGGCGGCGGGGCGTCGGATGCCGGTGGCCGCGGGGCGGGTGGCGGGCCGTCGGGTGCCGGGGTCGGCGGCAGGCTGTCGGAAGTCGGCTCCGGCGGTACGGGTGGGGGTGCCGGGAAGGAGCGGGGGCCCGGGGCCGTGCCTTCGAGGGGCTCCCAGGGGGCCCGGGTCGGTTGCGCCGGCGGGCGCGCCGCGCCGCCCGTCGCCTGCGACGCCGAGTCGAAGCGGTCGTCGAGCGTGTCACCCGTCGCGGTCGGCGCCGTGTCCGGCGCCGTCTCGTCGTAGAGCTTGTCCCACCAGTTGTCCCCCTGCTGAGTCATGCCCATATTGTCCACCGCACAGGCCGCCAGAAACCGGGACATGACGAAAAAGGGGTCCGCCGGGCGACCCCACCCCCCACGGGAAGGACGCCCGGCGGACCGGCGTGATCAGCGCACGTCGTAAGCGCGGACCACGGTCTGGGTGACGGAGTTGCCATGGGCGTCCGTCAGTTCGGTCTTCAGGGTGACCGGCTTGCCGGCCGCGCCCGTGTGGTTCACGGTCGCGGTCCATTCACCGCCCTGCTGCGAGACCTGCGCCTCCGTCCAGGTCGAGCCCCCGTCGTACGAGTACGAGAGCTTCGCCGAGGTGAGCGCGGCGGGCGTGTAGCCCGCGTGACCCGTCGCGGTGAGGCCGATCTTCTGGCCGTCGGTCGCGGCGAGGGTCTTGAGTCCGTCCTCCGGCAGGTTGTACCGGGGAAGGAGAATCGGGATGCCTTGAGAGTAGACGCTCTCGTCAAGCTGGGAGGTGAATTTCCACACCGAGTTGACGGAAGTGGAGCGGTTCCACACCTTGCTGCCGATCTTCATGACGTTCTGTTCGAGCGTGTACGCACCCCGCTCGGACGGGACTTCGAAGACCCCGAACGGCCATGCGGACTCGCCGAGCACCTCGCCGTCCTTGCTCAGCCTCAGCCCGCCGATGTCGCCGAAGGACCCCTGCTGGGCGTAGTGGGTGCTGTCGCCCCACAGGGCGTTGGCGAAGCCGATGAGGTTGCCCTGGCGCTCGGAGACGAGGACCGGCTCGCCGGCCGCGTCCTGCGGGGCGGTCGGGGCGACGACGCCGTCGTACCAGCGCTCCGTGCGCTTCTCCCCCGCCTTGTACGCGCGCTTGGCCCCGATCATGAACTCGCCGAACGGGAAGCTGGAGGACAGCACTTGGTCCCACTGGGTGTCCCCGGCCGTGTAGTACTCCGTCCGGGTGCCCGGCGCCGGGACCGGCTCGACCGCGCCGAAGTAGACGGACGTGCCGTTCGGCCGGTACGCCGCCGCGTTGTCGATGAAGTCGGTGGTGACGCCCATCGAGCCGTAGGTGGACTCGGTGCGGCCCAGCTGTCCGTCGCGGACCCGGTAGGTCTTGTCGTCGCGGATCGAACCGGTCTCGGGGAAGGCGAGGTTGTAGAGGTACGGGCTCTTCGCGGTGGCCTTCCAGGAGAGGGTTACCTCGCCGGCGGAGAGCTTGGTGAGCAGCGCGGCGCCCTCGGCGGAGTCGACGGCGAGGACCGGGAACCCGGCTCCGGTGAAGCCGGCGGTCGGGTACCAGCGGGCGGTCGAGGTGCGGTACGCGAGGACCGCGACGGCTCCCGCGGCCTTGGCGTTCCGGGCGACGGTCGCCACGTTGGTGGAGGTGTCCGGGACGCGGACCAGGGCGACACGGCCCTGGACGCCGGCGGCCGTCAGTTCCGCGGGGGTGCCGGTGCCCGCGTCGACGAGCCGGGCGGAGCCGACGCCGTCGAGGTTGTCGGAACCGAGGGAGCCGGTGACCGGGTGCAGGACGGCGCCGTCACCCGTCTTGAGCTCGGAGATCTGCGGGGCGGCGGTGCGCCAGTAGCTGCCGAACTCGAAGTCGCCCTCGTCGGCGCTCCCTTCGACCGATGCGTAGTAGCCCCGGATGGTGCGGGTCCCCGCCGCCGTACCGGCGTGCAGCCAGGTGTCGTCCCAGGAGCGGGCGAACGCCAGGGTGGTGCCGCGCTGTTCGCCGGCCTTGTCGGTCTTCACCGACAGCTTGTGGGCCTCGCGGGCGTCGAGGACGACGGTGGTGTCCTTCTTGACCTCGATCTGCGGGCGGGCCAGGTAGCTGAGCGAGTCGTTCAGCGTGGCGCCCTCGCCCGCGTCCGGGGTGGTGACGTAGGAGGAGAGGAAGTAGCTGCCGGGACGCAGCTCGTACACCTGGTCGGTGGCGCCCTCGTTGAAGCGGCGCTCACCGCTCGCGGTGTCGGTGCCGATGACGTCCAGGGACGACGCGCCGTCGGCGGGCTTGCCCTGACGGTCGATCAACTTGACGCGCAGAGTGACTGTTTCGGGCTGGACGTGGAGCGAGAACGGTGTGGATACGTGGATGCCGCCGGGGCCGGTGGCCACGACCCGGCCGGTGACGTCGCCGTACTGGGCGCGCTCCAGGTGGGCGGCCGGGTCCAGGTGCAGCGGGACCTCGACGGTCGCGCCGGCCGGGACGGTGACGGTGCGCGTGCCGAGCCGCGCGACGGAGGACCGGACGCGCGAGCCGTCGTTGCCGGTGACCTTCTCGACGGCGAGCGTCAGGGTGACGGCCGTGCCGGAGGTGTTGGTGTACGGGACGGCGACCGAGGTGCGATCGCTGTTGTCCTGGGGCCAGTTGAAGGTGCCGCCCTGGACGGCGTCGGCGCCGAGGACCGTCTGGTCGATCGCGGCCTTGACGTCGAGACGGCCGCCGCCGACCTCGCGTACGTCGCCGGGGACGGAGCTCTCGGCCGAGGAGACGAGCGCGGCCTTGATCTGCTGGGCCGTCCAGTCGGGGTGGCGCTGCTTGACGATGGCGGCGGCGCCCGCGACGTGCGGGGTGGCCATCGACGTACCGGACATGGCCTGGTAGGCGTACACGCCCCGGCCGCCGGCCGCGGCGGCGGAGATGCCGACGCCGGGGGCGGCGATCTCCGGCTTGAGGGTGTGGTGGACGATCGTCGGGCCGCGGCTGGAGAAGTACGCGGTGGAGTCGTCGCGGTCGGTGGCGCCGACGGTCAGGACGTCGGGGGCGCAGCCGGGCGAGGAGACGGTGTTGAGCGTCGGGCCGGAGTTGCCGGCGGCTATGACGAACAACGTGCCCTTGTTCTGGGCGAGTTCCTGGGCCGCGGCGCTCATCGGGTCGGTGCAGTCGGTGGGCACGGTGCTGCCGAGGCTCATGGAGACCACGTCCGCGCCCTGGGCGACGGCCCACTCCATGCCGGCGATGATCCAGGAGGCGGCGCCGGAGCCGGAGTCGTTGAGGACCTTGCCGTTGAGGAGGTCCGCGCCGGGCGCGACGCCCTTGTTCCTGCCGTCGCTCGCCGCGCCGGAGCCGCCGACGGTGGAGATGGTGTGCGTGCCGTGGCCCTGGCGGTCGCCGGCCGTCTCGGAGTCGGTGAAGTTCTCCGAGGCGGTGATCCGGCCCCTGAGGTCGGGGTGTTCGACGTCGGCGCCGGTGTCGAGGACGGCGACCTTGGTGCCCTTGCCGTCGAAGCCGGCGGCCCAGGCCTCGGGGGCGTGGACCTGCTTGGTGGAGCGCTCCAGGGTGGCCTCGACCTTGCGGTCGAGCCAGAGCTTCTTCAGGCCGGAGGCGGACCGGGCGGCGGGGGCGTTCACGTCGGCCCAGAAGGTGGCTGCCTGCTTCTTGTCGGCCTTGAGGGCGACACCGTCGACGGCCTTGAGGACCTGGCCGCGCCGGGCCCCGCGCGGGGCGGCCGGCACGGAGCGGGCGAGGTCGGAGCCGTAGACGGCGATCAGGGGCAGGGTCGCGGTGCCGGCGTCGTCGTAGCCCTGCCGGATCAGGCCGGTGACGTTGAAGAGTTCCTCGTCGACGCGGCCCGCGGCGAGGGCGGCGGTGGCGTCCTCGGGGTAGACGTACAGGTCCTGGCCCGAGCGGCGGGTCTGGACGAAGGGCACGGTCCCGTCCTCGCGGGGCAGCGCGGCGGCGGCCGGGTTCCCGGCCGCGTCGCGGGTCACCAGGACCCGGTCGCCCGTGACCAGGGTGACGGTCGCGGTCCGTTCCCCGGCGCGGGCCTGGGCCTCGCTGCCGACCAGCGGTCGATTGCCGGTCGAGTCGTCCTGCGGCGCGGCGGCCGTGGACGGCGCGACCGCGGTGACGGCCAGGACGGCGGCGGTCGCCGCCCCCAGGGCCGTACGCGAAATCGGGCGCATCGCTCTCCCCATCTGATTCCGGTGCAAGGGCAGGCAGAAATCCCAAACCCGGAGGCTGTTGGTGCTGCGGTGGCGCCACATTGGCAGAGGTGAGGGTGGTGCAGGGATGATGTGCGCGGCGGGAATGCGCCGTGGCCGATTCCCGCCAGGGCACCAACGGAACGAATGCGTCCGGTGAGCGTCCCGGGAATGTCCGGGACGCCCTGGGACGTCCGGCGAGGGGTGGGGCAGGGATGCTGGGAGCGATAGGTCTCGACGAGCGGCAGGAGTCCGCGTACCGCGCGCTCGTCGCGATGGGCGCGGCCGAGGTGACAGACCTGGCACATCGCCTCGCGCTGCCCGAGACGGACACCGAGCGGGCGCTGCGGCGACTGGAGTCGCAGGGGCTCGCCGCGCAGTCCTCGGCGCGAACGGGACGGTGGGTGGCGGCGCCGCCGGGGGTGGCGCTGGGCGCGCTGCTGACGCAGCAGCGGCACGAGCTCGAGCAGGCCGAACTGGCGGCGGCGCTGCTCGCGGAGGAGTACCGCGCGGAGGCGGCGGAACCGGCCGTCCACGACCTCGTCGAGGTGGTGACCGGCGCGAGCGCCGTCACCCACCGCTTCCTCCAGCTCCAGCTGGGCGCGACGGAGGAGGTCTGCGCGCTGGTGACGGGCAAGCCGATCGCGGTGACCGGCATGGAGAACGACGCGGAAGAGCTGGCGGCCGGGCGGGGCGTGCGCTACCGGGTGGTCGTCGAGCGGGAGGTCATGACCCTGCCCTCGGGGATCGTCGAGCTGTCGGCGGCGCTCGGCCGCGACGAGCAGGTCCGGGTGGTGGACCTGGTGCCCACCAAACTGGTGGTCGCGGACCGGGCCCTGGCGATGGTCCCGCTGACGGGCCGGGGCGCGGAGCCGGCGGCTCTCGTCGTGCACGCGAGCGGGCTTCTGGAGTCCCTGATGGGGCTCTTCGAGGCGGTCTGGCGCGACGCGCTGCCGCTGCGGCTCGGCGCGAGCGCCCAGGTCACGGAGACGGAGGTGCCGGGCCCCGACGCGACGGACCTGGAGATCCTCTCGCTGCTCCTGGCCGGCATGACGGACGCGAGCGTGGCCAAGCAGCTCGACCTGGGCCTGCGGACGGTCCAGCGCCGGGTGAAGGGCCTGATGGAACTGACGGGCGTGACGACGCGGCTCCAGCTGGGCTGGCACGCGTACGAGAAGGGGTGGGTGGCACGCGGGTGACGCGACCGGGGCGGGGGAGGATCGACCGCGGCTGAAACACTTGGGCGGCCCAGCACGCGTGTCGTACCCCCACTCGGCCCCGCGCGGCCCCCGCCCGGCCCCCCGTACGTACCCTGCGACCTGCGAGAAGATCATCGGTCCTGCACGCTTGACAGATGGGTGTGTGGCAGCTGTTGCTCGTCGCGATGGTGATGCTGCTCGGCCTGTTCGGGGTGCTGGCTCCCGGCGTGCCGGGGCCGTGGCTGGTGTGGGCCGCCATGCTCTGGTGGTCCCTCAACGAGCAGAGCGGGCTCGCCTGGATCCTGCTCGTCTCCTCGACCGCGCTGCTCCTGCTCACCCAGGTGGTCGTATGGCAGCTGCCGCCGCGCCGGATCCGCGGGGTCGGCATCACCCGGCGAATGGTGGCCTACGCCGGCATCGGCGCGTTCCTCGGCTTCTTCCTGATCCCGGTGCTCGGCGCGATCCCCGGCTTCATCGGCGGGATCTACCTCTCCGAGCGGCTCCGCCTCGGCGGACACGGACAGGCCAGGGCCTCCACCCGGACGGTGATGCGCGCGGCGGGGACGAGCATTCTGGTGGAGCTGTTCTCCTGCCTGATGATCGTCGGGGCGTGGTTCGGCGCGGTCGTCTGGGGCTGAGGTCCTAGGACCGACAGACCCCGGCGGATCGGCCGGATCGCCGATGCGCCGGGGCCGGTCGGCGCGTGACCCTGACCCCATGAGGGATTTCGAGGGCTTCACCGACGCCGAGCGCGCCTATCTGCGGACCCAGCGGCTGGCCAGGATGGCCACGGTCGATCCCGGGGGCCAGCCGCAGGCCAACCCGGTCGGATTCTTCCCGCAGGAGGACGGCACGGTCCTGGTGGGCGGTCTCGCCATGGGCCGTTCGAAGAAATGGCGCAACCTCGAGGCCAACCCCAAGGTGGCGCTGGTCGTCGACGATCTGGCGAGCGTACGGCCCTGGCGGGTGCGCGGGGTCGAGATCCGGGGGGTGGCCGAGCTCCTGGTCGGGCCGCACGAGCTCGGCCCGCACTTCAGCGAGGAGGTCATCCGGATCCACCCCCGCAGGATCCACAGTTGGGGCCTCGCGGCTACTTCGGAAGATCGATCTGGTACCTGATGAAGCCGGTGTTCCGGGCCACCCGGTCGTAGAGCCGGCGGGCGGTGGTGTTGGACTCCTGGGTGTTCCAGTAGACCCGGTCGCAGCCCTGCTCCCGCGCCCACTCCGTCACGGCGGCGATCAGGGCGCGGGCGACGCCCTTGCCGCGCACCTCGGGCTCGGTGAACAGGTCCTGGAGGTAGCAGACGTCCGGTCCCGAGGTGTTGGGGTGGACGAAGAAGTGCGTGATGCCGACGATGCGGCCGTCGAGCCGGGCGGCCAGGGCGTGCAGCCGGGTGCCGTCCTGGAAGGCGGTCCAGGCCCGCTCGTACATCGCGTCGGGCTCGCTGCGGCCGTAGAACTCGATGTACGCGCGGAAGAGCCGCTCCCAGGCGTCGCGGTCCTCGGGTCCGAGCAGGTCTGTGCTGATCATGGGCTCATTCTGCCGGTAGGGCCGTCGGCTCCGGCGCGCGCTCCGGCGGGAGCTCCAGATACCGGAGTGCGTAGGAGCGCCAGGGCCGCCAGGTCTCGGCGTCCGGGCCGCCCTCGGGAGCCACGTCGGGGTCTCCGAGGGCGCGCATCCGGATGAGGGCGGCCTGGGCGACGGTGATGCCGGGGACGGCGCACAGGGCCCGTTCCGCCTCGTCGCGGTCGGCACCGGGGTCGAGGCGTACGGCTCCGGTGGCGAGCGTCTTCGCGAGCGGGCCCGCGACCGGGTGGGCGGTGAGCGCGGCGGGCTCGGGGAAGAGGTGGGTGAGGGTGCCGCAGGCGCTGTCCAGGGGCGTGCCGTGGGCCGGGACGAGCCGCGCCGCCTCCTCGGGGCCGACCAGCGTCCGTACCGCGAACTCCTCGGGGTCAGCGGCGCCCGGCGACCGCAGGCCGGGCCGGGCCGCGACCCGCGCGGCGAGGCCGGGGTCGGCGCCGAGGCGCTCGGCGACGGCGTACGGATCGGCGTCCAGGTCGAGGAGCCGCCGCAGCCGCTGGACGGCGGTGGTCAGGTCGCGCAGGTCGGTGAGGTGGATCCGGGCCTCCAGCCAGGGTCCGACGGAGCGCTCGTCGACGGAGACGATGCCGGTGCCGTACGGGAGGCGGAGCGTACGGCGGTAGGTGCGGGCACCGGGGTCGCCGAGCACGTCCTCGACGTGCGGCAGCGCCTCGGCGGCGAGCAGGTCGAAGACCTCGCGGGCGGCGTACGGGCCGCGGTGGGCGAGCCGCAGCGGCACCCCGGCGGCGAGGGCGGTACGGGGTCCGGCACCGGTGCCGGACTCGGTGCGCAGCTCGGAGGGGGTACGGGCGTAGATGCTCCGGATCGTGTCGTTGAACTGGCGCACGCTGGCGAACCCGGAGGCGAAGGCGATCTCGGTGATCGGGAGCCCGGTGGTCTGCAGGAGCAGTCGCGCGGTGTGGGCCCGCTGGGCGCGGGCGAGGGCGACGGGGCCGGCGCCGAGTTCGGCGGTGAGCTGCCGCTGCACCTGCCGGGCGCTGTAGCCGAGCCGCCCGGCGAGCCCGGGCACGCCCTCCCGGTCGACGACCCCGTCCCCGATCATCCGCATGGCGCGCCCGACGACGTCGGCGCGCACGTTCCACTCGGCGGACCCGGGCACGGCGTCGGGCCGGCAGCGTCGGCAGGCCCGGAAGCCGTGGCCCTGGGCGGCGGCCGCGGTGGGGAAGAAGGTGACGTTCTTGCGCTTGGGCGTGACGGCGGGGCAGCTGGGGCGGCAGTAGATCCCTGTCGTCTCGACGGCGAAGAAGAACGCTCCGTCGAACCGGGCGTCGCGGCTGCTGACCGCCTCGTACCTGGTGTCCTCGCTGGTCTCCTGGTCGCTCACGAGATCCAGTGTGCGGGAGCCCCGGACACCGGGCTGGCGGTTTTCGGACACCACGCTGCCCCCGGGGCCGCCGAGTGACGCCGGGCCGTCGGCAGGACCGGCAGCCCGCGCCACCGGCCGTCCCACACCACCGGCAGCCCGGCCGTCCGCGCCACCTGGCCGCCCGTCCGACCGATCGCCCGTCCGTCCGCACGACCGGTCGCTCCGACTCCCGCGACTACCGCACGCGGCCGCCGCGCTTGACCTCCATCGCCGCGCGCCCCTCCGCGCCCTTCCGCTTCCAGTCCTTGAGGATCTCGGCGCGGAGCCGGGCGTCCGTCTTGGCGACGATGCGCTGGTTCTCCCGCAGGAGCTTGCGGTAGCTCTCCAGCCGGCGCATCGACAGCGAGCCGTCCTCGACCGCCGCCGTCACCGCGCAGCCCGGTTCCGCCTCGTGGGCGCAGTCGTGGAAGCGGCACTCCTCGGCCAGCTGCTCGATCTCGGAGAAGACCTGGCCGACGCCGGTCTCGGCGTCCCAGAGCCCGACGCCGCGCAGACCGGGGGTGTCGATGAGGACGCCACCCCCGGGCAGCACGAGGAGGTTGCGCGTGGTCGTGGTGTGGCGGCCCTTGCCGTCCACGTCACGGGCGGCCTGGACGGTCATCACGTCCTCGCCGAGGAGGGTGTTGGCGAGCGTCGACTTTCCGGCGCCGGAGGCCCCGAGCAGCACGCTCGTCCCGCCGGACACGACCGCCGCGAGCACGTCGAGGCCCTCGCCGGTCTGGGAGCTGATCGGCAGCACCTGCACGCCCGGGGCCACGGACTCCACGTCCTCCACGAGGTAGGAGAGCCCGACCGGGTCGGGGACGAGGTCGGCCTTGCTGAGCACGACGAGGGGCTGCGCGCCGGACTCCCAGGCCAGGGCGAGGAAGCGTTCCACCCGGCCGAGGTCAAGCTCGACCGCGAGCGAGACGGTGATGATCGCGTGGTCGACGTTGGCGGCGAGGATCTGACCCTCGGACCGCTTGGACGAGGTGGACCGCGCGAACGCCGTGCGGCGCGGCAGCAGCGTCCGTACGTACTGGGGATCGCCGGCCGCGTCGACGGCGACCCAGTCCCCCGTGCAGACGACCTTCAGCGGGTCGCGGGGAACGACGAACTCGGTGTCGCCCCGGACGGTGCCGACGGGGGTGATCACATCGCACTGCCCGCGGTCGACCCGCAGGACACGGCCGGGCAGCAGCCCCTGCTCGGCGTAGGGCGCGAACGCGGCTTCCCAGCCCTCGTCCCAGCCGTACGGAGCGAGAGCGTGCGAAGCCGAAGCCTGAAGAGAAGAGAAAGACAAGGGGTGACCCTTCACAAGGGTGGCCCCGGCACGCGCACTTGGGCGCGAGAGATGAGGAAGGTCAGCCGGTGGCCACTGAGGTGGAGTGAACGAACTTCGGGATGAGGGCAGCGCCCATCGACACGACAGCCACAGTCACACCTCCTGGATCACAGACACACCGGCCACGGCGGTTTGGGGCCGCCGGAGAACGAGAGGAACACTAACCGCAGGTCCCTGCGGGACGCCAACTCTTTTTCCTGGGCGATGGATTCGGCCCCGGGTGGTACCCCGCGACCCCCACTTCATGGCCTCTGCGGCGGGTCACTCCGGTGCGTGGGTGCGCAGCCACTCGGCCCAGGTGACCGTGCCCCGGGTGCCGTCGGGGCAGGTCAGGTCGCGGGCCGCCCGTTCGGCCACGGCCGGCACGGGGAGCTTCAGCACGCGGCGCCGGCGGCCACGGATCTGCTGCCACTGCGCGAGGAGTTCGCCGAGCGTCAGCACCTCCGGCCCGCCGAAGTCCGTGTCCTGCCCGCCCGGCCCTTCGGCGACGCGCCGGACCAGGTGGTCGGCGAAGTCGCGCGAGTCCACCGGCTGGGTCCGCAGCTCGGTGGGCCACGGCATGACGGGCAGTCGGGCCGCCTTGCCCAGGATCCGGTCGGCCAGCCAGTGGAACTGGGTGGCCCGCAGGATCGACCAGGGCACCTTCCCCGCGCGTACCAAGTCCTCCGCCGTGTGCTTGACGCGCATGTACGGAACGCGGGGCCGGTCGACACCGACGATGGACACGTGGGCGAAGTGGCGCACGCCGGCCCGGTCGGCCGCCTCGAGGAGTCGGCGGGTGCCGTCGACGTCGACCTCCGGCGGGCTGCGCCAGAGGTCGGCCGGCAGGAGATAGCCGCGCTTGGCGGCGGGGGACAGCGTCGCCGCGTGCACGACGACCTGCGCCCCGGCCACCGCCGCCGCGATCCCCTCACCCGTGGCGAGATCCCCCCGGATCCACTCCACGTCGGGATCGGAGCCCGGATATCGGGAGAGCACGCGCACGCGGTGGGTCGGCTTCAGCCGGGCGACCACGTCCCGTCCCAGATGCCCGGTACCGCCCGTGACCAGGACGGTGTCCATCGGCCGCACCTCCGGTTCGATCAGTTCGGTCAGCTGCTCCGACTGTCTCACCCCGGCGGCGGGGCGGGCCGGGCGCGCGCGGCCGTACGGGTGAGCCGGGGCTCCGTCGACGACGTGGCGGCGCGCGGCGCCGCCGCCCGCGCCTTCATCCGTCTCGCGCGGCAGCTCGTCGACGCCCGCGAGCGCCGCCGAGGGATTACGCCCCCGCGTAAGTATTTTTCGACCAGACTTTGCATGACCATGCGCGATCCTGCATACTCTTCCTATGTCCAAGGTCCTCACCTCCCTTCCCGCCGGCGAGCGCGTCGGCATCGCCTTCTCGGGCGGCCTCGACACCTCGGTCGCGGTCGCGTGGATGCGCGACAAGGGTGCCGTCCCGTGCACCTACACCGCCGACATCGGTCAGTACGACGAGCCCGACATCGCCTCGGTGCCCGGCCGTGCGAAGACCTACGGCGCCGAGATCGCGCGCCTGGTCGACTGCCGCGCGGCGCTGGTCGAGGAGGGCCTGGCCGCGCTCACCTGCGGCGCGTTCCACATCCGCTCGGGCGGGCGTGCCTACTTCAACACGACGCCCCTCGGCCGGGCCGTCACGGGCACGCTCCTCGTCCGGGCGATGCTCGAGGACGACGTGCAGATCTGGGGCGACGGCTCGACGTTCAAGGGCAACGACATCGAGCGGTTCTACCGGTACGGCCTGCTCGCCAACCCGCACCTGCGGATCTACAAGCCCTGGCTGGACGCGGACTTCGTGACCGAGCTCGGCGGCCGCAAGGAAATGTCGGAGTGGCTCGTCGCCCACGACCTGCCCTACCGCGACAGCACGGAGAAGGCGTACTCCACCGACGCCAACATCTGGGGTGCCACGCACGAGGCCAAGACCCTGGAGCACCTGGACACCGGCGTGGAGACCGTGGAGCCCATCATGGGCGTGCGGTTCTGGGACCCCTCGGTCGAGATCGCCACCGAGGACGTGACGATCGGCTTCGACCAGGGCCGCCCGGTGACGATCAACGGCAAGACGTTCACCTCCCCGGTCGACCTCGTCATGGAGGCGAACGCCATCGGCGGCCGGCACGGCATGGGCATGTCGGACCAGATCGAGAACCGGATCATCGAGGCCAAGAGCCGCGGCATCTACGAGGCGCCCGGCATGGCCCTGCTGCACGCCGCGTACGAGCGGCTGGTCAACGCGATCCACAACGAGGACACCCTCGCCCAGTACCACACCGAGGGACGCCGCCTCGGCCGTCTGATGTACGAGGGCCGCTGGCTGGACCCGCAGGCGCTGATGATCCGGGAGTCGCTGCAGCGCTGGGTCGGCGCGGCCGTCACCGGCGAGGTGACGCTGCGGCTGCGGCGCGGTGAGGACTACTCGATCCTCAACACCACGGGCCCCGCGTTCAGCTACCACCCGGACAAGCTGTCCATGGAGCGCACCGAGGACTCGGCGTTCGGTCCGACCGACCGGATCGGCCAGCTCACCATGCGCAACCTCGACATCGCCGACTCCCGCGCCAAGCTGGAGCAGTACGCGGGTCTCGGCCTGATCGGCACCGGCAGCCCGGCCATCGGCGCCGCCCAGGCGGCCGCGACCGGCCTGATCGGCACCATGCCGGAGATGCCGGAGGGCGGCGCCGAGGCCATCGCCTCCCGCGGCGAGGTCTCCGAGGACGACGTGCTGCTCGACCGCGCTGCGATGGAGTTCGGTACGGACTGACGCACCACGGCTCGACGGAGAAGGCCGGCTCGAGCGGGATCTCGTC
>NZ_JBEYYW010000044.1:0-52920 GCF_040645695.1 Streptomyces sp. NPDC046712
GTGTCCCGCGACGAACACACGGGCCCGCTCCGGCAGATACGACAAGGCTTCCGAAGGGACATTCCTCGATTCAGTCATGGCCCGGATCATGCCAGGCCGAGAGTGACCGCAGTACAGCAGATCCGGATTTACAGCTCGGATCACTACATATCCGCAAGATACGGACCGGCTGGGGGCCGGACCGTTCGGGAGGGGCACCACGCATGAGCAAGACCGCACTCATCACCGGCGTCACGGGACAGGACGGCTCGTACCTGGCCGAGCTGCTGCTCTCCAAGGGCTACACGGTGCACGGCCTCGTCCGTCGCTCGTCGAGCTTCAACACCGAGCGGATCGATCACGTGTACCAGGATCCGCAGCAGGCGAACCGCTCGTTCGTGCTGCACCACGCCGACCTCTCGGACGGGGTGGCGCTGGTGAACCTGCTTCGCGACATCCGTCCCGACGAGGTCTACAACCTCGGCGCGCAGTCCCATGTGCGGGTCTCCTTCGACGCACCGATGTACACCGGCGATGTGACGGGCCTGGGCGCGCTGCGGCTCCTGGAGGCGATCCGGGCGAGCGGGGTCGACACCCGGATCTACCAGGCGTCCTCCTCCGAGATGTTCGGCGCCACACCGCCTCCGCAGAACGAGCAGACGCCGTTCCACCCGCGCAGCCCGTACGGTGCCGCGAAGGTCTTCGCCTACTGGACCACGGTCAACTACCGTGAGGCGTACGACATGTTCGCCGTGAACGGCATCCTGTTCAACCACGAGTCGCCGCGTCGCGGCGAGACGTTCGTGACCCGCAAGGTGACCCGGGCCGTGGCGCGCATCAAGGCCGGACTGCAGGACCGGCTGTACCTGGGCAACCTCGATGCCGTACGCGACTGGGGGTACGCCCCCGAGTACGTCGACGCGATGTGGCGGATGCTCCAGCGCGACGAGCCGACCGACTACGTGGTGGCGACCGGAGTCCCGGCGACCGTACGGCAGTTCGTGGAGACGGCGTTCTCGCACGTGGGGCTCGACTGGGCGGAGTACGTCCGCTACGACCCCAAGTACGAGCGTCCCAGCGAGGTCGACGCCCTCATCGGCGACGCGTCCAAGGCGCGGGACCTGCTTGGCTGGAAGCCCTCGGTCCAGGTGGAGGAGCTGGCCCGGATCATGGTCGACGCCGATGTCCGGCTCGTCGAGGACCAGTTGGCGGGTGCCACGGTCCGTATCGACCGCTGACCAGCGCCTTCTCTCCGTGCGGCCGCTCCGGGACGACAGTCGGGGCGGCCGCTCCGCGCGGGACGCGGGAGCACGGAAGGTACCGGATTGGCCAAATAGGCTTTCCCGCTTGTCACTTCGTCGTACAGTTCGCATTCATCACATGGCAGTTGCACCACTTCTCGCCACATTGACTGGGCTATCACGCCTGGGGGGAACATGCGTAGATCCTGGGGGCTTACCGCTGCCCTCGTCCTGACCGTCGCGGCCGGAGCCGGAGGCTCTCTGGCCCCGACGGCCGCGGCCCTGACGCCGCCGGTGGCCTTCACCGCGGACGATCTGCCGACCTGGCAGACCAACGGCATCGTCTGGGCACTCGCCGAGGCGAACGACACCGTCTTCGTGGGCGGCACCTTCTCCGAGGTGCGCCCGCCCGAAGGCGGCTCCGGCACTCCGAAGGGCGCCGTCAACTTCGCGGCGCTGGACGCGGCCACGGGCGCGCCCACCGATTGCACCCTCTCCTTCACCGTCGGCAGCGGCACGGCGACCGTGCGGGCCCTGGTGGTCTCGCCGGACAAGAAGACGCTGTACGCGGGTGGTTACTTCGGCGCCGTCAACGGCACGCCGGTCTCCAGCCTCGCCGCGATCGACATCGCCACCTGCACACCGAAGGCGGCCTTCACCCCGAGCTTCCCCGCCACCGTGCGGGCGCTCGCCGTCACCGACACCACCGTCTACGCGGCCGGCGACTTCGACACGGTCGAGGGGCAGACCCGTCAGCGGTTCGCCGCCGTCACCACCGCGGGCGCGCTACTGCCGTTCACCGCCAACGCGGACGAGCCCGGCCGGGCCATCGAGGTCACCCCGGACGGCCAGCACGTGCTGCTCGGCGGTGACTTCTTCACCGTCAACGGCGCCAACTCGCACGCGCTCGCCGTGGTCAACGCCACGACCGGCGCCGTGACCAAGGCGTACCCGAACGGCTGGATCCCGACGAACTCCGTCGTCAAGGACATCGAGACGGACGCGACGGGCTTCTACACCGGCAACGAGGGCACGGGCGGCGGCGTCTTCGACGGCCGCATCGCCCTGAACCTCTCCGACTTCGAGCAGCGCTGGCGCGACACCTGCCTCGGTGCCACCCAGGCGGTCCGCTCCTACGAGGGCGTGCTCTACAGCGCCTCGCACGCCCACGACTGCTCCAGCGTCGGCGAGTTCCCCGACGGTCGCCGCTACCACCTGCTCGCCCAGCCGACGACGTCGACCGGCAAGCTCGGCTGGTTCCCGGACACCAACGACGGCCTCGGCGAGGGCATCGGGCCGCGCGCCTTCACCATCTCGGGCACGGGAACGACCAAGTACCTGTGGGTGGGCGGTGAGTTCACCACCACCAACGGTGCCCCGGCGCAGGGTCTGACCCGCTTCGCCTCGGGCCCCGACACCGGCGCGCCGACCGTCCCGGTCGCGAGCGCGGCCGCCGTCGGCCCGAACGCGGTGCAGATCCGCTGGCGCTCCAGCCTCGACCTGGACGACTCGAAGCTGACGTACAAGGTCTACCGCAACGGCGCCGCGACGCCGATCGCCACCGTCCAGGGCGACTCGCTGCACTGGTCGCGCCCCCAGGTCTCGGTCAAGGACACCTCCGTGACCCCGGGCCAGACCTACACCTACCGGGTGACCGCCGGCGACGCGGACGGCAACACCAGCGCCCTCTCCGCCACCGCCACGGTGACCGTGCCGACCTCCCCGGAGCCGTACGCCTCGCAGGTGGTCGCCGACGGCGCCGGGCTGTACTGGCGCCTGGACGAGTCGACCACGCCGTACGCGGCCGACTCCTCCGACGGCAACAACAGCGGTCTGTACATCAACGCCCCCGCGCTGCGGCAGACCCCGGCCGCCGTCACCGGCGCCTCCACGGCCGTCACGCTCAACGGGACGGACGAGCAGATCCACAGCGACCGGCGGCAGACCGTCCCCGGCGCCTTCACCATCGAGACGTGGTTCAAGACCACCACGAACCGCGGTGGCAAGCTGATCGGCTTCGGCAACAACACGACGCGGAACAGCGGTAGTTACGACAAGCACCTGTACATGACGAACACCGGCAACGTGGTGTTCGGCGTCTACACCGGCTCGGTCCGCACCCTCACGTCCCTGGGCTCGTACAACAACGGCGCCTGGCACCACGCGGTGGGCACCCAGGGTCCGGACGGCATGAAGCTGTACGTCGACGGCAAGCTGCTGGCGTCCAACACCGTCACCACCAACCAGCAGTACGCGGGCTACTGGCACGTCGGCGCGGACAACCTGTCCGGCTGGCCGCTGCGCCCGACGAGCACCTTCTTCGCCGGCCAGCTCGACGAGGCCGCCGTCTACCCGACGGCGCTCACCGCCGCGCAGGTCGCCAAGCACCACAGCCTGGCCTCCGCGCCGGCCGACTCGGTGGCCACGGTCACCGCGTCGGAGGACACGTACGCCAACGCCGGTGCCCCCGGCACCAATTACGGCACGTCCAGCTCGCTGGCCGTGCGCGGTACGGCGGCGTACGAGTCGTACCTGCGGTTCACTCTGCCGGCCGCCCCGGCCGGCACCGTCCTCAAGAGCGCCCGGCTCGCGGTGAAGACGACCACCATGACCGGCGCGGGCTCGGCGGACTCCCAGTCCGTCGTGCCGGTCACCGGCGCATGGACCGAGGACGGGCTCACGTACAACAACCGCCCGACGCTCGGCTCCGGTCCGATCGGGACGCTCAGCGGCGCCACGGACGGCTCGGCGATCTACTCGGCCGCGCTGGACACGTCGGCGATCTCGGCGGCGCTCGGCGGCTCGTACAGCGTCGCGCTCACCAGCACCGGTACCGACCCGCTGTGGCTCTGGTCGACCGAGGCGACGGCCGCGGAGGGCACTCCGCAGCTGGTGCTGACCTTCGGCGCCCCGTAGCCGGCGCGCTGAACCGTCCATCACAGGATGCGGGGCCCGGCCTGCCGGGCCCCGCATCCGACGTACCACGGGAGTTCCCTCATGCGTCGTTCTCTCCACCGGCGCCCGGCAGCGGCGGCGGCCGTGCTGACCGCGCTGCTCACCCTCTCCGCCTGCTCCTCGGGGAGCGACACCTCGGACGGCGCGGCCAAGGCCGCCACACCCACCCGCTCGGCGGCCGTGCCGGACCGGCAGGCCGAGGCGGAGCCGACCGGCCCCACGCCCTCCGCGACCAGGGGGCCCGTCGTTCCCGATGCCGAACTCAAGCCAGTCACCGGCTCGTTCACGAAGGAGCAGAAGGAGTACCTGAGCGGGCGGGTGCCCAAGAACACCGATCCCGCCGCCGTGCTCCAGACCGGCCAGGAGTCCTGCCAGCGTCTGGAGCGCACCGCCAAGCGCGACAAGGACGCGGCGGTGGGCGCACTCGTCGCCGGGGACATCCCGGACGCCGAGGCCGCCGTGAACCATCTGTGCCCTGCCCAGAAGCCGCTGCTCGCCACGGCGAAGACCGGCTTCCCCGACGGCACGGCGAAGCAGCCGAAGCCGGGCACGTACCGCGCGCTGACCACCGATCCGTCGTGCACGTGGCGGGCGCTCGGCAGCGGCGGGAAGGTGCTCGCCTCGGGTCCGGCGCTCGGCGCCGAGGGACCGGTGCGGGCCACCGTCCCCGCGGGGACGGTGGAGTTCGTCTCCTCGTCCTGTTACGCCTGGCTGCCGGCCTGACCCTCCCGGGCGGCCCGATCCTCGCGGGCGGACTCGTACACCCCGAGCAGGGTGTCGAGGACGGCCTCCATCGAGAACGCCTCCGTGGCCAGCTTGCGGGCCGCCACGGAGGCGCTGTCGTTCGCGTGCCGGTCGAGCAGCGCGATGACGGCCGGGGCGAGGCCCGTGGCGTCCGTGACCACTCGTCCCGCACCGGCCTCCTCGATGTCGCGGGCGAGGCCGTTGGAGGCGGTGACAACGGCCGGGGTGCCGACCGACAGCGCCTCCAGGACGGACATGGGGAACGGCTCGTCGACCGACGGCAGGACGTACACATGCGCCCGGCGCAGCTCCTCGAGCATCCGCGCGGCCGACAGCGGTCCGGGCCGCTCCACCCGGTCGCCGACGCCCAGGTCGGCGACGAGCGCGTCGACGGCGGCCCGCTCCCCCTCGTCCGGGCCGGCGAGGACGAAGCTGGCGTCGGGGTGACGGCGCAGGATCTCCGGAACGGCCGCGACGAAGTCCGTGGGGCGCTTGCGGGCCTGCAGCCGGGCCGCGTACAGGACGCGGGGCGGGCCGGACGGCTCCGGGCGCGGCTCCTGGGCGGGTACGCCGTTGACGAGCCGTACGGCCCGGGCGAGCGGCCCGCCGACCACCGCGTCCAGGTCCTTGCGCTCGCGGCCCGTCAGATGGAGGACGGCGGAGGCGCCCCGCAGCACGCGCCGGACCGCGACCGCGTCCAGCACCTTGGCCAGCAGCCTCCCGCTCGGATCGACCATGCCGTGCGTCTGGAGCACGAGCGGGCGGCCGGCCCGCAGCGCGGCCAGCGCCACGGGCAGGGTCACCAGGTCCCGGGCGAGATGGACGTGGACCACATCGGCGTCCCTGACCAGCGCGCCCGCCCCGGCGAGCAGTGCGGGCGAGGTGACGCCGCTGAAGCCGAGCGGGAGGATGGAGCGTGCCCGGTAGAGACGGGCGGGGACGCCGTCGACCTCGGTCGGCAGCTGGTCGCCGAAGCCGTCGCCGAGGGCCACCAGGCGCGGGTGGTGGCCCCGTTCGGCCAGCCCGCGGCAGAGGTTGACGGCGACTCTGACCGGTCCGCCGAAGGCGTGGGTCGGACTGTGCAGGGTGACCGCGTGCAGGACGCGCAGGCCGCTCATGCGGGCACCGGGACCGGGCGGCGGCCGTCGGCGGTGTGCAGCGTGAGCTCGGGCAGGTCCTTGTGCAGCGTCGTGCCGGCGGCGACGACCGCGTGGCGGCCGACGGTGACCCCGGCGAGCACGGTGGCACGGGCCGCCACCCAGGCGCCGTCCTCGACCGTGATCGGGGCGTTGCGGTAGCGGAAGTCGGCGGCCCGGTGGTCGTGGCTGCCGGTGCACAGCAGCGCTTCCTGGGAGACACAGACGTGCGCGCCGAGGGTGACGGGTTCCAGGTTGAGCAGCCAGGCGCCCTCGCCGATCCAGGTGTGGTCGCCGACGGTCAGCTTCCACGGCCACAGGATCCTCACCCGGTGCCGTATGAGCACGCCGTCGCCTATGGTCGCGCCGAAGGCCCGCAGCAGCGCGACCCGCAGCCGGGCCGGGCAGAACCAGGCCATGAAGACCGTGTTCATCACCGCGAACCAGAGGGCCTGCACGAGCTTGCCGCGGCCCTTGTCGTAACCGGCCAGCGTGAAGGCCGGGAGATTCCGCATGAGTTCACCCCCAACAGCGCCTCCCCAGGCGCCGAGGCGTTCAGACTAACGGTTGACACGAGGTGACAGGGGGGCGTCGGTAGACTGCCGCGAAGTGACGTTCCGGGGTGGCGCATTGATGTGCCGGGGGCCGGAACTCCGGGGATTCCAGGGGGCGGGATGACGACCGATGTACGCGGTACGGCGGCGGAACCACGCCCGGGGCCCACGGCGCCCGCGCCGCTGCTCCTCGCCCCTCCGGTGTCCCCGCGCACGCTGCTGTCGCGGGCCCTGTCGATCCCGCTGGTGCTGGGTTTCACGGTCTTCCTGCCGCTGCTGGTGGCGATCCAGCCGGGGGCGGGGGTGCATGACGCCGCGTACTACCTCCAGATCGCGCTGACCATGTACGCCGGAGCCCGGCTCTCGGCCATGATTCTCACCCGTCGGCGGAAGCTGCTCCAGGGCTCGTTCTGGCTCTTCGTCTACATGGCGATGGGCGTGGCGCCGCTCGCGCAGGCGGTCCTGGGAAGGGTGCCGACACCGGTGGTCGGTCCGCGCTCCGATCTGACGACGGCGGTCGCCCTGGTCCTGGTCGGCTGCGCCGCGTTCGACCTGGGGTCGCTGCTGGCCCGTGGTCGTCCGGGGGGCTCCGGGCGGGGCGAGGAGCGCCCGGCTCTGGTGCACCGGCGGAGGCTGTACCTGCTGGTGCTGCTCGCCTTCGCGTGCAGCGGTCTGTTCGTCGTCAAGCTGGGCGGGCCGGCGGTGTTCTTCTCCAGCCGTCAGGAGATCATCGCCGGGATCGAGGAGGCGGGCGTCTCGCAGGCCGACTCGCAGGCCGGGCAGGCGTTCCTGCGCGGCTTCGGCACGGTCCCCGCGCTCTTCGCGCTCCTGGTGTACTGCCGCTGGCTGGTCACCTCGCGACGGGCCCGGCGCCGCCCGATGGTGATCGCCGTCTTCGTGGCGCTGGTGCTGCTCAACTGCGTGGTGAACAACCCGATCTCGAATCCCCGGTACTGGTTCCTCACGGTGATGTTCTCGCTGCTGTTCACCGTGTTCCCGGTGAGCGCGGCGATGTACCGGTCGGCGCTGAGTCTGGGGGTGGTGATGGCGCTGATCGTCTTTCCGTTCTCCGACCGCTTCCGGTACGACGAGAAGAACTACCGCCCGGTCGAGACGACCTCGGTCCTGGAGCCGCTGGCGCTCAAGGACTACGACCAGGTCGGCATGTTCGCCAACACGATCACGCTGGTGAACTCGGGCAGCCGGCACCGCTACGGCCGCCAGCTGGCGGGGTCCGTGCTCTTCGCGGTGCCCCGTTCGGTGTGGCCGGGCAAGCCGCGCGACACCGGCGTGATGGTCGGCCAGTGGATGGGGACGGTGAACACCAATCTCTCGTCCCCCGTCTGGGCCGAGCTCTGGATCGACTTCGGGGCCGTGGGCATGGGCGCCGGAATGATGGGGATGGGCTATGCCGCCGCGCGCGTGGACGGGCGGTTCGCCCGGCGCGGCACCCGCCGGGCACCACCGGGCAGTCTGATCTCCCTGGTGGTGCCGCTCGTGGCGGGCTACTCCTTCATCCTGCTGCGCGGCCCGCTGCTCCAGGCGTCGGGCCGGGTGGCGATCGCGCTGATCTGCATCGCCCTGGTCACCACCTGGCGTCAGGACAGGGGCGCCGCGCTGCGCTGACCGCCGCCCTGCTGTTCCGGGGCGGGCTCGGGACGCGTGCGTGCCACCCGGGACCAGGCGGCGAGGGCCTTCAGGGCGGAGCCGGCGGCCAGGCCCCAGGCGGCGCCGGCCGCGCCGCCGATGACGTACCCGCCGAGCATCAGGGCGACCGAGAGCAGCGAGAAGACCACCTGGACGGAGAGTGTGGCGCGGGGGCTGAGGACCCGCAGGGTCACCAGGGCGCAGGTGCCCGCCGCCATCACCGCGTACTGGCTGCCGGTGGCGGGCAGCAGCCCGGCGGCGGACTGCCAGGTGGCGCCCAGCAGCTCCCGGCCCAGGCGCTCCGGGAGCGCGTACAGGGCGGCGGCCCAGCCGAGGGCCACGAGCGCGAGGACGGCGGCGAGTCCGGCGGCGGCCCGTACGGTGGCACGCCGGGAGCCGGCCCTGCCGAGCAGGGGCGGGCCGAAGGCGTTGACCGAGGTGAAGAGCGTGTTGAGCGGGCCGAACAGGGTCGACGCTCCGCGCAGCGCGCCGACGGCGAGGGGGCTCGCGAGAAGTCCGAGGCCGAGGACGGCGAGCTGGCTCGAGCCGTTGCCGACGGCAAACTCGACGACGAAGCGCCGACCGAGGTGGTCCTTGCGCAGATAGCGGCGCGGATCACCGGGCCGGTTCCGCACGAAGGGCCGGAGCAGGACGAGCCCGAGGAGTGCGGCGGGCAGCGCGGACAGGCCCCAGACGAGTACGAGGCGGGCCGGTGAGGAGCCGTGCGGCTGGAGCAGGAGGGCGGGTACGACGGAAAGAAGCCGGAGGGTGTCGGCGGCCAGCGCCCGGTGCGGCTGCCGCAGTGCGGAGAAGCCGTACCGCAGTCCGTCCTGGACGAGGACGATCGGCAGGACGGCGCCCAGGGCGAGCAGGGCGGGACCGGTGGGGCCTCCGACGAGGGCGCCGGCGGCGAGCAGCGGGACGGCGGCGGCCGTCGAGGCGAGGGCGGTGAAGGTCACGGCGGACCGGGCGGCCGCGCCGACCTCGTGCTCCTCGCCCTTCTCCAGGACGACGCTCTGCCCGACGTACGCCGCGTTGAGGCCGAGAAGCACGGTGAAGCCGATGTAGACCATGGAGAAGGCGGCGAAGCCGTCCGCGGTGGACGCCCGCGCCGCGATCACCAGGACGGCGATGTTGGTGAGGCTGGACGCCGCCTGGTCCAGGACCGAGGCGGCGACGGTGACGGCACGTCTCAACGGTCGCCCGCGCGGACGTCACCGGAGCGCAGGTCCTCGGCGCGCAGCTGGCGCAGGGCGACGGTGTCCGAGCCGTCGCCCAGGATCACCTGCTCGGGCTCGGCGGCGAACTCCTCGCTCTCGGAAGGCGCGGGAGCCGGCGGTCTGCCCCGCCCGCCCCCGCCGCGCCGGCCGGCCGACTGCTTGGCGGCGCCGCGCTGCCGGCCCGGGGTGTGCACGACGGCGCCGAGGACGGTACCGCCGGCGCCCGCGATGAGCTCGCGGATGCGCTGGAGATCCGTACGGTGGACACCGCGCGGGTCGCAGACGATGAGGACACCGTCGACGCGGTCGACGAGAGCGAGCGCGTCCGCGTAGTTGAGGACGGGCGGGGCCAGGACCACGACGGTCGAGTTGGGCGAGTCGGCCTCGGCGATGAGCCGGGAGACCCTGGGGGCGGTCAGCGCTCGGGCCACGTTCCGTACCCGCTCGCCCGGCACCAGGCCGAAGGAGCCGGACTCCCCCGCGTCGACGGAGAGTTGGCGCCTGCCGGGCCAGCCGTTCTCGTCGCTCTCCACCGGGCTGCTCCACCGGGGTGCGGCCGCCGCGTGGGCGCGCAGGCGTCCGGCGAGCGTGGGGGTGCGCAGGTCGGCCTCGATGAGCAGGACGTCCTTGCCGGTCTCGGCGAACGAGGCGGCGAGGTGCGAGGCGACGGCCACGGCGGCGTCGTTGGAGCCGCGCGGGGCGACGACGAGGAGCCGTCGCCGGTCGGCGAAGCGCTGGTCGTAGGCGAGCCGGAACGCGACGGAGCGGTACTCCTCCGCGACCCGGGCGTCCGTGTGGTCGTCGGCGAGGAGCACGTCGGTGGCCCCGCGCGGCAGGGTGCCGAGGACGGGGGCGCGCACCGCGCGGGCGACGTCGCCTGCGGAGCGCGGCGCGGGGTCGAAGACGAGCCGGACCCAGGCGGCGAGCAGGCCGAGCGCCACACCGACGAGGGCACCGAGGCCGAGGCTCATGGGGAGCCCGGGGCCGTCGGAGAAACCGGGGGCGGTGGCGACGCGGATGACGGTGCCGGGCGACATGTCGAGCGACTTGAGCTGGCTGATCCGCGCGTCGAGTTCGTTGATCCGGTTGAGCAGGTTGGTCTTGACGCCGTACTCGGCGTCCCGGGCCGCCCCGTCGGGCATCCGGTCGAGTTCCTTGGTCTTCTGGTCGTGCTTCTTGGCGACCTCGTCGAGCTGCTTCTGCTGCCCTTCGAGCATCGTGGCCCGCAGGTCGGTCCACTGCTTCTTGCGCAGGTCCAGGTAGGCCTGGGTGACCGCGTTGGCCCGGTCGGCGGCGGCCTTGGGCGTGTCGGCGGTGTAGGTGAACTGGAGCACCTGGCTCTGGGGCGGGTTGGTGACCTGCAAGTCCTTCTGCAGCTTGCCGACGGTGCCGGTCCAGCCGAGCTTCTTGGCCGCCTGCTCGGCGACGCTGCTGCTCAGCGCCGTCTGCCGCTCGGACCCCATGTTGAGGGTCTTGTCCTGCGAAATGCTGGGATTGAACGGGTCGTTGACGGGGGCGCGGAGCACGACCTGGCTGGTGGCGACATAGGTGTCGGCGTTGGACAGGCCGAACCAGACGCCGCCGAGGAGTCCGATCCCGACGCCGGCTCCGATGATCGCGCGGTAGCGCAAGAGCTGGCGGAACTGGTCGCGCAGCAGCTCCGGTTCGTCGTCCTCCACCGCGGTGACGTTCATGTGTGTCACGTGCTCGGACCCCCCAGAGCCTCGTCGATCAGTGCGTCGATCCGGGCCAGTCCGGCCGCCCGGGTCAGATGGGCCTCGACGTGACGGGGCCCCTGGGCGCCGAGCGCGTCGGCTGCCGCCGGATCGTCGCCGAGTCTACGGATCTCGGCGAGCAGCGCGTCGGGGTCCTCCGGCGGTACGAGCACGCCGGCTTCGGAGCGCAGCACTTCGAGGGCGGTGCCGCCCTCGGCGGCCACGGAGGCGACGACGGGGCGTCCGGCCGCGAAGTACGAGGTCAGTTTGGACGGCACGCTCATGTCGAGGACGGAGGCCCGCTGGGTGACGGCGAGGACGTCCGCCGCGGCGAGGGTGTCGGGGAACTCGTCGTCGCCGACCGGTGCCATGAAGTCCAGGTTGGGGATCCCGGCGCCCAACTCGCGCAGGTGGGCACGCTGGTTACCGTCGCCGAGGAGCACGATCCGGATCTTCGGGTCGCGGCGGGCCGCCTCGACGAGCACCTCGAGTCCCTGCTTGAGGCCCATGTTCCCGGAGTGCAGGACGACGGTCTCGCCCTCGCCCCAGCCGAGCCGCTGCCGGGTCTCGGCGCGGGGCGCCGAAGGGCTGGGCACGTGCGACCAGTTGGGCACGAGCCGGATGCGGCCGCGGTCGACCCCCATGGCCACGACCTTGTCCACGAAGGTCTCGTGGATGACGCCGACGAGCGTGGCCCGGCGCACGGAGTACGTCTCGGCCCGGGCGGCGAGCGCGGCTGCCCGGTCGCCGCCGCGGATACCGCTCTGCGCGGCGGCGGCGCCCATCAAGTCCTGGACGACGGGGACGTACGGAACCCGCCAACGGGCGGCGAGGCGTGCGCCGATGATGCCTCCGGCGAGGCTGGGCATCTGGGCGAGGACGGCGTCGGGCCGGGCCATGGAGGGTGGTGCGAGCAGACCGTGGGCAAGAACGGTCGCCTCGAACGCGGCCCGCTTCAGGGCGGTTTGACGGGGCGGGACGGTGTGGCGTCTGCGGTGCACGACGACTCCGGCGCGTTCCTCGGTGCGCCGCCAAGCACCGGCGTAGGCCGGGTCGAGGGACCAGGAGGGGTAGTGCGGCATACCGGCGAGGACGTGGGTCTCGTGGCCGCGCGCCGCCCAGTGTTCGGCGATCTGGGTGGCGTAGGGGCCTATTCCGGCGTGCTCCGGCGCGTAGTTGGTGGACACCATCAGCAGCCGCCGTCGTATGCCCGGCGTACCCCCGCCGCTGTTCCCAGCCGTCACTTCCCCCACGCGACCGTCCCTCTCCCCCGTACGTGAACCCGACCTCACCCTAGTCGTTCACCCACTCTCAACGGAACGTGCACGCTATCGTCGGAACTCCTTCGCGCTGGGGAGCGCGAACGCACCTGGGGGGTTTCACACATGACCGCAGGAAGGCCGTACCGGGTCGGCTACGCGCCGGGCGCCTACGACCTCTTTCACATAGGCCATCTCAACATCCTTCGGCACGCGCGGAGCCAGTGCGACTACCTGGTGGCGGGCGTGGTCTCGGACGAGATGGCGGAGCTCGCCAAGGGCCGGCGCCCGGTGATTCCACTGGTGGAACGTCTCGAGATCGTGCGCAACGTCAAGTACGTCGACGCGGCGTTCGTGGAGACCGTGCCGGACAAGCTGGAGACGTGGAAGCAGGTCAGGTTCGACGTGCTGTTCAAGGGGGACGACTGGCGGGGCACGCCCAAGGGAGACCGCCTGGAGCGGGACTTCGCCGGGGTGGGGGTGGAGATCGTCTACTTCCCGTACACGATGCACACGTCCAGCACCCAGCTCCGCCGTGCGCTCGACATCCTGACGCAGGAGGCCGAGCCGGGCACCGGAGTCGGCGGGGTCAGCGAGGGGCTGCGCTGAGTTCGCGGAACCACTTGGTGAGGAAGGCGAGGAGGAACACCGCGCTCGCGGCGCCGAGCGCGGTGTAGGTCCAGCGGAAGGCCGAACCGCCGCCCAGGAGCAGGAAGACCAGGCAGAAGACGCCGTGGTCGACGGGGAGCAGCGCCACCGCCCGCAGGGTGGAGGGCTGGGGCGCGGGCGTACCGGGGGCGGGCCGCGGCTTGAGCTTCTCGGTCAGGAGTCCGCCGAAGAAGGTCACGACGGCGGCGAGTTGGAAGCCGAGGGGGACGAGGAGCCAGCCGTCCGAGGCCGTGCCGAAGTGTTCGGGGTGCCGGTAGAAGGCGATCAGCACGGCGAGGTGCAGGGCGGTGATCTTCGCGCAGTCCACCACATGGTCGAGCCACTCCCCCGCCGGGCTGCCGCCGCCGCGCAGACGGGCGAGCTGGCCGTCGGCGGAGTCGAAGGCGAAGCCGACGGCGAGACCGAGCCAGATCAGCAGCCCGAGCGCCCAGGACGGCTCCCCGAGGGCCACGCCCGCGACGGCGGCGAAGCTGAACGCCGCACTGATCAAGGTGACTTGATTGGGCGTCAGTCCGGCGGCGTAGGAGCCCGCCGCGAGGTAGCGCCCGACGGGGCGGTTGACGAACCGCGAGTAGAGCGAGACCCCCTTCGCGGACTTCTGCGCGGATGTCAGCTCGGTCAGCGCGGTCCCGATCGTTCCCACGAACCCCCCCGGGTCATTGTGCGAGTTTGGTACTTTCGTACGCGATGGCGCACATCATGGCATCTCCGGGGGGTCCGGGGTGACGGGCCCTATGCGTCCACGGCCTGTGCGTGACGGTTCTCCTTGATCGTGATCCGGCCCTTGCGGATGGTCGCCAGGCGCGGGGCGCGGCGGGCGATGGCGCTGTCGTGGGTGACCATGACGAAGGTCAGTCCGTGTTCCTTCCAAAGCCCTTCAAGCAGTTCCACGATCTCGTCGCGCATCGACTCGTCGAGGTTGCCGGTCGGCTCGTCGGCGAGGAGCACCTTGGGCCGCTTCACCAGGGCCCGGGCGATCGCGACGCGCTGCTGCTGGCCTCCGGAGAGCTCGGACGGAAGGTGCCCGAGGCGCTCGCCGAGACCGACGGACTCCAGCGCCTCGGCCGCCATGCCCCGCCGCTCGCCCGCCTTGAGGCCCATCGGGACGAGCGCCGTCTCCACGTTCTCCTGGGCGGTGAGCGTGGGGATGAGGTTGAAGGACTGGAAGACGAAGCCGATGTTCTGGCTGCGTACGGCCGTCAGCCGACTCTCCGGAAGTTTGGCCAGATCCACGCCGTCGAGCATCACGCTGCCCGCCGTGGGCCGGTCGAGACCGCCCAGCATCTGCAGCAGGGTGGACTTGCCGCCGCCGGTGGGGCCCTGGATGACGAGGCGGTCGCCCTCCCTGATGGTGAGGTCGATCCCGGCGAGCGCGTCGACTCTCTCCTGGCCCCTGCGGTACTGCTTGGTGACGCCTGTGAGCTCGTACATGGTGCAACTCCTGCGATACGTGAAGGGGGTTCGGGCTGGGGGCTGCCCGGTGGATCAGGGCTACTCGACGCGGCGCAGCGCGTCCGCCGGGCGCAGCCGCGAGGCGCGCCAGGCGCCGAAGCCGCCGGCGACGAGCCCGCCGCCGAGGGCGAGGACCACGGCGAGACCGACGGTGGTCACGCTCACCGGGGCGGTCAGGGCGATGTCCAGGGTGTTGCCGGCGGCGCTGCCGTCGCGGACCGTGCTCATGCCGGGGCCGCCGAGCATGCGGCCACCGCCGGGGCCACCGCTGTTCAGCGCGCCGGCGCCGAGTTCGGCGGTGAGGGTGGGGCTGATGGCGGTCACGAGGTACGCGCCGCCGAGACCCGCGGCGATGCCGAGCGCACCGCCGATGAGGCCGTTGACGAGGGCCTCGCCCATCACCTGGCGGGTGACCCTGCCGCTCTTCCAGCCGAGCGCCTTGAGCGTGCCGAACTCGCGCACCCGGCGGCTGACCGCGGAGGAGGTGAGCAGACCGGCGACCAGGACGGCGGCGACGAGGACGGCGTACGAGAGCCACTTGCCCACGTTGGTGGCGAGGTTGGCGGCGGTGTCGAGGGAGCCGGAGACGGTCTCGGCGAGATCGGCGGAGGTGGTGACCGTGGTGCCGGACACGTTCTTCTGGATGGCGGCCTTGACGGTCTCGATCTTCGTCGAGTCGGTCGCCTTCACGTAGACGGTGGTGATCTTGTCCTTGGAGTCCGACAGCGTCTGGGCCTGCTTCAGGGGGAGGTAGACCTGCGCGGCGGCCTGTCCGCTGTCGGCGGTGGCGATGCCGATGACCTCGAACTTCACGCCCTTGACCGTCAGGGTCTTGCCGAGGTCGAGGCCCTCCTGCTTGGCGTAGGCGCTGTCGAGGACGACGACCTTGGCATCGGTTTCGGAGGTCTTGAAGGTCCGGCCCTTGGAGATCGTGGAGGTGGTGAGGGGGCCGAGGTCGGGGGCGGTGACGTCGGTGCCGTAGAGGGTGAAGGAGTTGACGTCGAAGGCGGCGCCACCGCCTTCGACGGTGCCTCCGCCGCCGCTGCCGCCGCCCGGGCCGCCGGGCTGGGCGGCACGGGTGTCCTGCTTGAACTCGCCGCGCTTGAACTGGCCGTCGATCTTGAGGTTGGTGAGGCTGAGACCGCCGACGGCCCGGGCGACGCCGTCCTGCTTCGCGACGGTGGCGGCGGTCGAGGCTGCCAGGGTCTGGAACCCCTGGACCATCAGCCGGTCGCTGCTCTGCTCCTCGCCGTCCTCCTTGGCATCGAACTCGAACCGCGGCCGCTGCGCCTGCTCGCCCGCCTTGGGCTCCTCACGGGCCTTGGTGACGGTGAGGTCGGTGCCGAGCCCGTAGAGGGATTCGAGCACCTGCGTCTGTGCCTGCTTCATCCCGGCGGCCACGGAGTTGACGACGATGACCAGCGCGATCCCGAGCGCAAGCCCGGAGGCGACGACGAGCGCCGCCTTTCTGCGACGGCGCAGCTCGCGCCGGAGGTAGGTGAAGAACATGGGCGTGAAGCTAGGCACGTGCGGTGATGGCTGGATAAGGCCCACGTGAGAGTGGGATGAGAGTCGGGGGGCGGGGCCGTGCGGGTTGGCAGAGCCGGGGCCGTGCCCACGCACTTGACCGCCGGCGGCGGGCGGGGCTGTGGCCGGAAGGCCGGCCGGCGGCAGCCACTGCGGCGGACCCGCCACCCGTCGGCGGGGACGGAACCCGGCAGCTTCAGCGGCCGTATGACAGAGGGTCCGACAGGACTTCGCGGATGACCACGGCTGCCGCTCCGCGGGCCGCGTCCGTCGAGGTGGAGGCGGGGCGGAGACGGCCTGCGGAGGGGAGCCAGAGACCGGAGACGACGCGGTGGGCGAGTTCGGCGTCGACGGCGGGGGCCAGGCGGGGCATCAGGCGGGGGTAGATCCCGCCGAGGACGACCACCTCGGGATCGAGCAGGTTCACCGCGCCGGAGAGCGCGAGCCCGAGCATCCGGCCGGCCTCCTCGACGGCGGCCACCGCCCGCGGCTCGCCCGCCTCCGCGCGGCGCGCCAACTCCTCGACGGCCGAGCCGCTCACGGCCGTCCCCTTTTCCGCGAGCCCCGCCGCCCGCAGAAGCGCCGACTGGCCCGCGTACTGCTCCAGGCAGCCGCGCGAGCCGCAGCGGCACAGCGGCCCGTCCGCGGCGACGACCATGTGGCCGATCTCGCCGGCGAAGCCGTGCGCGCCCCGCAGCAGCTCGCCGTTGACGACGATCGCGCCGCCGACGCCGATCTCGCCGGTGAGGTGGAGGAAGCTCCGTACGTCGCCCAGCGCACCGAACCACAGCTCCGCCAGCGCCGCGACGTTCGCCTCGTTGTCCGAGGCGACCGGCAGTTCCGGCTGCCCGGGCCGCAGGGCGGTGAGGGCCGCGGCGAAGATCCGGTCCGCCTCGACGCGGTTCCAGCCGAGGTTCGGGGCCTGGTGGACGGTCCCCCTCGAGACGAGGCCGGGCAGGGCGAGCCGTACGCCCGCCGGGTGGAGTTCCCGTTCCGCGGCCCGCGCGAGGACGCGCGCAGCGATCCGGGCCGCACGCCCGAGGACCTCGGCCGCGCCGGCCGCTCGGTGGACGCGGTTGTCGGCGGGGTGGGTGATCCGGAGCCGGTCGGTTCCCGCCAGGTCGACGACGCACACGGACACGTAGTCGACGTTGATCTCGACGCCGAGCCCGGCCGGCCCGGTGTCGGCCGCCTTCAGTACCGTCCCCGGCCGCCCCGCCTGCCCGCTGAACGTCTTGCCCGACTCCACCAGGAAGCCCTGGTCGAGGAGGTGTTCGACCAGCGAGGAGACGGCGGCGCGGGTCAGCCCCACGCGCGCGGCGACCGCCGCACGGGTCGTCTCGCCCGCCTCGTGCACGGTCCGCAGGACGAGGCTGAGGTTGTGCCGTCGCACGCTCGCCTTGTCGGCCTTGGGTTGCGCAGGGTGCGCGTCCCCGGTCCCCGGAGTCTTCTTCATCGTGCGCCGAGCCTAACCCCGGCAAAAGCAGTTCAACCACCGAACTCTTTGGGCTACTGTCTGCGCCATGCCACTTCCGCGCGACTACAGCGGTCAGACCTGTGCCCTGGCCCGCTCGATGGAGATCATCGGCGAGCGCTGGACCCTGCTGATCGTGCGCGACGCCTTCTACGGGGTCCGCCGTTTCGGTGAGTTCGCCGCCCATCTGCGCCTCCCCCGGGCGGTCCTCACCGACCGGCTCACCACCCTCACCGAGGCCGGCGTCCTGCGGCGCCTCCCGGACACCGGGCGCCGCGAGGTCTACGGCCTGACGCCCAAGGGCGTGGCGCTGTGGCCCGCCGTCCGCGCCCTCACCTCCTGGGGCGACGAGTTCTACGCGGCGGACGGCGGCCCACGCCGGGTCTTCCGTCACGCCGACGACGACGCCCCCATCGCCGCGGACGGCCGCTGTACGGGGTGCGGGGTGCCGGTCCCTGTCGGCGACACCCTCGTGACTCCCGGCCCCGGGCTCGCCCCGGCCACCGCCGAAGACGACCCGGTGACGGCGGCCCTCGCCCGCCCGCACCGCCTGCTCCAGCCACTGCTCATACCGTCCACGACGCAACGCCCCACGAGAGGTACGCACTCATGAAGATCCTGGTCGTCGGCGCCGGAGCCACCGGAGGCTACTTCGGAGCCCTGCTGGCCCGCTCCGGACAGGACGTCACCTTCCTGGTCCGTCCGCAGCGCGCCGCCGTGCTCCGCGAGCGCGGCCTGCGCATCACCGGCCGCGGCGAGGAATGGTCCCTGGAGCCCCGGCTGCTCACGGCGGACGAGCTGACCACTCCGTACGACCTCGTGCTGCTCTCCGTGAAGTCCACCGCCCTGGAGCAGGCGATCGAGGACATCGCCCCGGCCGTCGGCCCCGACACGGCGATCGTGCCGCTGCTCAACGGGCTCTCCCACATCGACACCCTGAACGGCCGCTTCGGCACCGCACCGGTCCTCGGCGGAGTCGCCAAGGTGGTTACCACCCTCAGCGACGAAGGGGACATCGTCGTTCTCGCGCCGCTCGCCCATCTGACGATCGGCGAGCAGGACGGGACTCCCTCCCCGCGCGTGGAGAAGATCCGGGCGGTACTGAGCGAGGCGGGCATCGATGCCCTGGTGCCCGAGGACGTGATGGCGTCGATGTGGCACAAGTGGGTCTTCATCACCACCTTCGGCGCGGTGACCGGTCTGATGCGCGGAACGGTCGGCGAGGTCAGCGCCGTCCCGGGCGGCGCCGAACTGGGCCCGGCGGTGCTGGCGGAGGCATCGGCCGTCTCGGCCGCGGCGGGACATCCCGTACCGGAGTCCGAACGGGCCGCGACCCTGGGCATCGTGACGGCGGCGGGGTCCTCCATGGTGCCCTCGCTCTACCGCGATCTGGTGGCCGGGAGCCCGACCGAGGTCGAGCACCTCTTCGGCGATCTGGTGGCCCGGGCCCGTGCCCTTTCGGTGCCCACCCCGCTCCTGGACCTGGCGACGCTGCACCTGCGTGTCCACCAGGCACGGGTGGTGAGTTGAGGCCCTGACCCCGTTGTCGGAGCTGCCCGTTACTGTGCGGGCAACTGATCAACCGGGAAAAGGGGAGGGCCGGTGCGCCGCTGGGAGTATGTCGGGGACGGCTCGGACAAGTTCTGGGAAGCCGAGTCCGTGGGCACGTCCGTGACCGTCCGCTTCGGGCGCTCCGGGACCGAAGGGCAGACCCGGGTCAAGGAGTTCGACTCCCTCGCGGCCGCACAGTCGTTCCTGGTCAAGGCCATCGCGGAGAAGGAGCGGAAGGGCTACAAGGAGGTCGATGGGCCGGCGACCACCGGCCTTCCCGTGCCGGCGAGCTCCGTTCCGGAGGCCCCCGAAGCCTCCGTGGCCGCGCTCGCGGCCGTTCCCGACGAGGACACCTTCGTCCTGCCCACCGCCTGGAAGCGGAATCTTTACCCGAGGCGCGGGGGCGTCCGCCGCACCGTGCCCGCGATCGACGCGGACGCGTCGGAGCAGCTCCGGCTGTGGCTCGCGCGGGACGCCGACGCGATCGAGCGTGCGCTCGACGCCCCGCGCAGCGATCCCGGGCTCGTCGAGGCGGCCCGCGCACACCAGGACGGCACGCCGAGCGCCGTCGGCGCGGCTGTGCTCGCGCGGATGGTCGGCGCGCAGGGCGACGGCTACGCGGTGGTCGCGGACGCCTGGGTGGCGGAGTTCGGTCTGCCGTTCGCCGCCTGTGCCGCCGTCGAGCTGCAGGAGACGCGGGGCGAGTGGCAGACGAAGAACCACCGCAGCCATCTCGTCGCCGTGGAGGTGGAGCAGGAGGCCTTCGTCACCTGGGGCCGGAAGACCTCGCGGACCGCCCTCGACCGGGTCCGGGCCCTGCTGACGGTGGCGGACGAGGCCACCTACCGGGCCGCGGTCGACGCGCTCGCCGGGCACCGGCACACCGTGCGCAGGGCCGTCGCCGTGTCGTTCCTCGTTCCCACGGAGACGGATTGGGTGGACGAGTGCTGTGCGCGGCGGGCGGAGCGCGCCCATGCCGAGCCCGCGGTGCGGGAGATGCTGCTGTGCTCGCTCGGCTCCGCCGAGCAGGTCGCTCTCTTCGGCGAGCGGTGCGATCTCGGCTGGCGCGGCTGGAACCCGGCCGTCGTCGCGACCCTCGCCGAGGGCGTGGGTGCGGCGATGGCGCCCCTGCTCGCCGGTGAGCTGAACCGTGAGCACATCGACACGGACGACACCAAGGCCATGGCTGCCGCGCTGAGCGAACTGCCCTCGGACATGGCCTTGCGCCATCTGCTCGACCGCATGGACGACAAGCATGTGCGGACCGCTCTGATCGCCTCCGCGCACCGTTTCCCCGTGCGGGCGATGCGGCTGCTGGCGGCGGCCTCGCGCGGTTCGGGCGACGGCGCCGCGATGGCCGGACGCCTGCTCCAGACGCATGTCGCCGCCCACCGCGAGACCGCGCTCGCCGTCCTGCCCGAGCTCTCCGAGGAGGTCGCCGAGATCGTCGGGCCGCTCGCGCGTCAGGACGGACGCGTCGAGGAACTCCCCCTGGAGTCGCTGCCGGAGCTGCTGACCGCCCCGCCGTGGACCCGTCCCCGCAAGGCCGTCAAGCCCCGGGTGGTGACCGGGCTCTCCGTCCCGCCGGGCTCCCGCATCGTGTGGCAGCCGGGTGAGCATCAGCGGTGGTCGGTTGCCGAGTCCTGGGTCACCGCCTGGCAGCCGTACCGGCCGATGGGGGAGCTGGTCGAGCAGTTGCGTTCGGGACGGCTGAACTCCTGGCACGACGTGGCGGTACTCACCCACGCCCCGGCCGAGGACGTGCGGCCGCTGCTCGCCGGCTGGAAGGGCGGCGAGGGCGGCTACGACGGTGCGAACACCTTCAAGCCGCTCGTCGCCCGGCACGAGCTGGCCGCGCTGCCGACGGCCCTGCGGATCGCCGCCGCGAACCCGACGTCGGTCGCGCCGCTCCTCATGCCGTTCGTCGATCCCGCTGTGGCCCGGCTGATGGCGGACTGGCTGGAGCGGCTCAAGGTGGCCGGGAAGACGGCCACCGCCTGGTTCGTCCGGCACGGCGCCGATGCCGCGGGGCTCCTCGTGCCCGACGCGCTGGGCGAGCCGGGTGCGGTGCGGACCGCCGCCGAGCGGGCGCTGACGCTGATCGTGTCCGCGCACGGCGCCGACACCGTCCGCCGGGCGGCCGCGGAGTACGGCGAGGAGGCGTCCGAGGCGATCGGGGTCCTGCTGGACTCCGATCCACTGGTGGCCGCGCTGCCCGCGCGGATGCCGCAGCCGGGCACCTGGGCCGATCCGCTGGCCCTTCCGCAGCTTGTGACGTCCGCGGGCGGAGCCCTGCCGTCCTCGGCCGTCCAGCATGTCCTCACCATGCTGGCGATCTCCAAGCCGGGTGCGCTGTACCCGGGTGTGAATGTCGTACGGGAGCTCTGCTCGAAGGAGTCCCTGGCGGCGTTCGCCTGGGCGCTGTTCGAGCAGTGGCGGCTCGCCGGGATGCCGCCCAAGGACGCGTGGGCGCTGCACGCCCTCGGCTGGTTCGGGGACGACGACACGGTCCGCGCGCTCACCCCGATCATCCGCGCCTGGCCGGGCGAGGGGGCGCACCACCGGGCTGTCGACGGGCTCGACGTGCTGGCAGCCGTCGGTACCGATGTGGCGCTGCTGCACCTGCACGGCATCGCCCAGCGGGTGAAGTTCAAGGCGCTGAAGCTCCGCGCCCAGGAGAAGATCTCCGCCGTCGCCGCCGAGCTGGGCCTGACCGGTGAGCAGCTGGCGGACCGTCTGGTGCCGGACCTCGGCCTGGACGCCGACGGCAGCACGGTCGTCGACTACGGCCCTCGCCGCTTCGCGGTCGGCTTCGACGAGCAGCTCAGGCCGTTCGTACGGGACGAGAGCGGCCGGCGCCTCAAGGATCTCCCGAAGCCGGGTGTGCGGGACGACGCGGAGCTGGCCCCGGCGGAGCGCAAGCGGTTCTCCGCCCTGAAGAAGGCCGCCCGGACGATCGCCTCCGACCAGGTGCGGCGCCTGGAGGAGGCGATGGTGAACCGGCGTTCCTGGACGGGGGCGGAGTTCCGGCAGCTGTTCGTGGAGCACCCGCTGATCTGGCACCTGGTGCGCCGCCTGGTCTGGCTCGCCGAGGCGGAGGGGACGGTGACCGCGTTCCGGGTCGCCGAGGACCGTACGTACGCCGATGCCGAGGACGAGACGGTGTCGATCGCCGACGACGCGACCGTCACGCTCGCCCACCCCCTGCACCTGAGCGACGCCGAGCTCGGGACGTGGTCGGAGCTGTTCGCCGGCTACGAGATCGTGCAGCCGTTCCCGCAGCTCGGGCGGCCGGTCCTCGCGGTGACGGAGGAGGAGGCCGGCGGTGCGCGCCTCCCCCGCTTCGAGGGCATCAGCGTGCCCGTGGGCAAGCTGCTCGGGCTGCAGAAGCGGGGCTGGGAGCGGGGGCAGCCGCAGGACGCGGGCGTGGAGCGGTGGTTCTCCCGCCGCATCGGGCCCGAGTGCTATCTGGTGATCGCCCTGCAGGAGGGCATCGCGGTCGGCATGATCGACCAGTTCCCCGACCAGACCCTCGAGACCATCTGGCTCGACAAGCAGCCGGGTGACCACTGGGGGAGTCGGGAGTATCCGCTGAAGTTCGCGGACCTCGACCCGGTGACCGTGTCCGAGCTGCTCGCCGATCTGACCGAGCTGACCTCGTGAGCACCGTGAGCGCCCCGGAGGGGCACCTGCTGCGTTCTCGCGCGCTCTGAGCCGAGCGTTCCTCGCGGGCTCTGAGCCGAGCGGGAAACAGCGGACTCAGGCTCGGCCCGGGATCAGGCGCGGCCCGCGGCCTTCTGGCTCCTGCGGGACAGGGAGTCGACGACCACGGCGGCGAGCAGGACCGATCCGGTGATCATGAACTGGACGGCGTTGCTGACGCCCATGATGTTCATGCCCGACTGGATGGAGCCGATCACGAGGGCGCCGAGCAGGGCGGACCAGACGGAGCCGCGCCCGCCGAACAGACTCGTGCCGCCGATGACGGCCGCCGCGATGACGTTCATCAGCAGGTTGCCGCCGCCGGAGGTCTGGCTCGCGGACTGGATCTGTCCGGCCAGGAAGAGGCCGCCGATCGCGGCCATGGTGCCCGCGATCGAGAAGACGGTGATCCGGACGAAGGGCACGCTGATGCCTGCCCGGCGCGCGCCCTCGATGTTGCCGCCGACGGCGAAGATCTGACGCCCGTACGACGTACGGCGCAGTACGAAGTCCACGACCACCAGCAGGATGAGGAAGATCAGGAGCGCGAGCGGAAGGCCTTGATACTGGTTGAGGATGTAGGCCGAGACGAACGCGATCGCGGCGATGACGACCGTACGCAGCACGATCTCGGCGACCGGCCGGAAGGGCACCCTTGCCGCCTGGCGGCGCTTGGCGTCCAGGAGCGAGGCCGCGAGGAAGAGCCCGACGCCCACGGCCGCGGTCACATAGGCGGCGGCGGGACTGTGGAAGATGGTCGAGTAGAGCTCGGCGACGATGCTGTCGCTGGGGATGTTGACCGTGCCGCTGGTGCCGAGCACCTGGAGCATCAGGCCGTTCCAGGCAAGATTGCCCGCGAGGGTGACGACGAACGCCGGCACGCCTACTTTGGCGAAGAAGAAGCCCTGGATGAACCCGACGGCCGCTCCGCCCGCGATGGCGACGAGCAGCGCCAGCCACTCGTTCATGCCGTTCAGGACGTTGAGCACGGCGAAGATCGCGGCGCACAGACCGCTGACGGAGCCGACGGAGAGGTCGATCTCGCCGAGCAGCAGGACGAAGACGATGCCGACGGCGATCATGCCCGTGCCGACGATCTGCTGGCTGAGGTCGGAGAGGTTCTGGGCCGAGAGGAACGCGCTGTCCAGGCTGCCGAACACCGTCCAGATGATGATCACGGCGATGACGACGGGCAGCGAGCCCAGTTCCCCGCTGCGCAACTTGCGCCGGAACTCCCCGAGATACCCCCGAAGGCCCTCCTCGCGGACGAGCAGACGGGTGTCGACTGCGGGCATGGCCTCGTGCGCCGGCCTCTGGGCGGCGTCGTCGGATCCTCGGTCCCGTCTCATCCCTCCTCCTCCCGCTTACGGGCCTGGCGGCGCGTGACGGCGCTTTCGGTGGCCCCGGTGATGGCGGAGATGATCTCCTCGGTGGTGGTGGAGCGTTTGTCGAAGAACCCGTTGTTCCGGCCGAGGCGCAGGACCGCGATCCGGTCGGCGACCGCCATCACGTCCACCATGTTGTGGCTGATCAGGATGGTTCCCAGACCGTGCTCACGGAGTCGCTCGACCAGGTCGAGCACTTCGGCGGTCTGCTCCACGCCCAGGGCCGCGGTGGGCTCGTCCAGGATGACGACCTGCGGTTCGCCGATCAGCGACCGGGCGATCGCGACGGTCTGGCGCTGCCCACCGGAGAGGGAGGCGACGGGGATCCGGACGCTGGGGATGCGGATGGAAAGGGTGTTGAGCAGTTCGCGTGAGCGCTGCTCCATGCGGACCTCGTCGAGCACGCCGAAGCGGCGCAGTTCGCGGCCGAGGAAGAGATTGCCGACCACGTCGAGGTTGTCGCAGAGCGCGAGGTCCTGGTAGACGGTGGCGATGCCGAGGTTCTGGGCGTCGTGGGGCCGGTGGATGGTGACAGGCCGGCCCTGCCATTCGATGACGCCCTCGTCGGGCGGGTTCACCCCGGCGATCGCCTTGACGGCGGTGGACTTCCCGGCGCCGTTGTCGCCGACGAGCGCGACGACCTCGCCGGGGTGGACCTCCAGATCGAACTCCGACAGCGCCTGGACCGCGCCGAACCGTTTGGAGATCCCCCGCAGTGTGAGCACAGGTGATTCCGGCAACTTCAACCGCCTCCTCCGTACCCCCCCATTGGGCTACGGCTATTGGAGTCCGGCCTCCTTGCAGGCTGCGGCGTAGGTCGGAGTGCAGATCTCCGCGACGGTGTACATACCGTCCTTGACGACCGTGTCCTCGATGTTGTTCTTGTGGACCACGATCGGTGTCAGCAGCGTGGCCGGGACCTTCTCGCCACTGCCGCTGGTGACGGTGGTGGGGATCAGGTCGCGAGGAAGCGCCTTGCCTTCGGCGAGGTTGACGGCCATCGTGGCGGCGATGTCGGCCTCCGGCTTGTACGGCTTCTGGATCGTGATCGTCTGGGTGCCCAGCAGGATCCGCTGGATCGCGTCGAGCTGAGCGTCCTGACCGGTCAGCGGCACGTTGATGCCCGCCGACTTGAGGGCGGTGGCGATGCCGGCGGCCAGGCCGTCGTTGGCGGAGTAGACGCCGACGATGTTGTCCTTGCCGAGGGCACTGATGGCACCCGACATCTGCTGGTTGGCGTTGTTCGGGTCCCAGTTGGGCGTGTCGTACTCCTTGCCGATCTTCACCTTGCCATCGAGGACGGAGTGGGCGCCGGCCTTGAACTCGGCCGCGTTCGGGTCGGTCGGCGAGCCGTTGTGCATCACGATCTGGCCGGTGTCGGCCTTGTCACCAAGCGCCTCGAGCAGTGCCCGGCCCTGCAACTCGCCGACCTTGCGGTTGTCGTACGAGACGTAGGCGTCGACGGGGCCCTGCGCGAGGCGGTCGTACGCGACGACCTTCACACCCGCGTCACGGGCCTTCTGCACGGAGGACTGGATGGACTTGGCGTCGACCGCGTCCAGGATCAGCACCTGGTCACCCTTGGCGAGTGCGGTGTTGACCTGCTGTTGCTGGGTGGTGGCACTCTCGGCCGCGTTGTAGTAGTCGATCTGGGCGTCGGGCGCCAGTTCCTTGATCTTCTGCTCGATGTACGGCCGGTCGAACTTCTCGTACCGCGTCGTCTTGCTCTCCGGCAGCAGCAGACCGATCTTGATGTCGTCCTGCGCCGCGTTCCCCGCGCCCGGCTGGGCTGCTCCGCTGGTCGCCACGGCGCCGAGTGAGAGGGCGGCGGCTCCGACCAGGGCTATCGCGCCGCGCAATGTGCGGGTCATAGGGGGCTCCTTCCGTACGCCCCCTTCCCTTCACCGATGAAGCGGCGGGAACGAGGGGTGCACATGTGGCCTTAATACGACATTAGCCGCAACCCGGAGAGCGGCAAGCGGGTGACATCCGCCCACGCACCGCCCCCGTTCGGTCACGGACGGCCACCGCGGGCAGCGTCAGTGCAGGTCGGCGCGGGCGGGGGCGTCGTCGAGGAAGCCTCCCGACTGGTGCTGCCACAGCTTCGCGTACGAGCCCTCCGCGGCGAGCAACTCCTTGTGGGTGCCCTGCTCGACGATCCGTCCGCGGTCGAGGACGACGAGTTGGTCCATGGTGGCGACCGTGCTCAGCCGGTGCGCCACCACGAGCGCGGTCCGCCCGTCCATGAGCCGCCACAGCGCGTCCTGGACGAGGATCTCGCTCTCGGAGTCCAGGGCGCTGGTCGCCTCGTCGAGCAGCAGGATCGGGGCGTCGCGCAGGATCGCCCGGGCGAGGGCGACCCGCTGACGCTGGCCGCCGGACAGCTTCACCCCGCGCTCGCCGACCATCGTGTCGAAGCCGTCCGGCAGCGCGTCGGCGAACTCCGTGACGTGCGCCGCCTCGGCCGCGCGGCGGACCTCGGCGTCGGTGGCGTCCGGACGGGCGAACGCGATGTTGTCCCGCAGCGTGCGGTGGAACATCGCCGGGTCCTGCGGCACGTAGGCGATCAGGCTGCGCAGTTCCGCCTGCCGGAGTCGGCTGATGTCCTGGCCCCCGATCAGGATCCGGCCGCCGTCGATGTCCGTCATTCGCAGCAGCAGCCGGCTGAGCGTGGTCTTGCCCCCGCCGGACCGGCCGACGAGACCGATCTTCGTCCCGCTGGGCACGGCCAGGTCGAGGCCCTCGAAGAGCGGCTCCGCGCCCGCGTGGGCGAAGGTCACCTGCTCGAAGCGCACGTCGGCCGCCCGGGACGGCAGCGGCTCCGGGGACACCGGGTCGAGCACGGTCGGCGGTTCCATGAGCAGTTCGGTGAACTGCGCGGCCTCCGTCATCGAGCTTTCCAGCCGGCGGTAGATCTGGTTGAACTCGAACATGATCCGCGTCGCGTTGGCGTAGTACGTGAAGGCGACGACGACGGCCTCCACGCCGAGCTCTCCCGCGCCGAGCGCCAGGGCGAGCACCAGCCCGAGCACGTTGGTCAGCACGGACATCGGCGCGACCAGCGTGTCGATGCGCAGGTTGCCGTAGTCCCAGGAACGCAGTGTGAGCCGTCGTGACTCCGCGACGCGGGACCGGTGCTCGGCGGCCTCACGCTCCTCGGCGGCGAACGACCGGACCGTGTCCATGTTCATCAGGCTGTCGGCGACGTGGCCCGACACACGGGCGATCGCCTGTTCGCGCTGGGCGACGAGCGCCTGACGGCGACGGATCAGGGGTGCCACGCAGATCCCCGTGAGCGTGATGAGCGTCAGGAGCCCGACCACGAGCAGCGGGTCGTACTGCCACAGCACCACCGATGCGAACACCAGCGGCACGAAGCTGCCCATGACCGAGAAGGTCAGCGTGTCGACGAACTCCTCGAAGCGGGAGGCGAAGCTCAGGACCCGCTTGGTCAGCGACCCGGCGAAGTTGTCGTGGAAGAACGCGGCGTCCTTGGCGAACAGCTCGTCCATGCCGATCACATACAGATTCTCGATGCCGCGGGCGTCGAGGCGGTTCAGGCAGTGCAGCCCGACGCGCCACAGCGCCTCGGCGAGCAGGAGGACGCCGGCGAAGCCGAGGACGTAGGGCAGCGCCCAGCCGATGCCCGTGCCGGAGTTCCCCGCGATCCGGCCGACGAGCTTCGCGACGACCAGCGGCGCGATGTAGTTGATGCCGATGTTGCCCAGCGCCGGGAGCAGCATCGCGGGCAGCGTCAGCCATCGGAGCCGGGCCAACTGCCGTCCGTAGTAGCGAAGTGCGAGGAGTACCGGACCCCTGCCCGGCGAACTTTCGTGCGATTGAGGCGATTCCATACCAACCCTGTGTTTTTGGATCGGAAAGCCAGGAATCGTCAGTGTTCCGTAAGCGCGCCCACGCAGTCCAAGCGTTTTTCTCAGCCGTCCAGGACGGCCGGTGTGGGCCCGTCAGGGCGGACGGTGATGCTGTAGACAGCCTTGGTGGGGGTGGAGTGGAAGCGCGGGGTGTGGGCGGGCAGCAGGTGTTCGAGGAGGACGGTCGACTCCCTGAGGGCGAACTGCAGTCCCAGGCAGGCCCGGGGCCCGATGCCGAACGGGAGGTAGCTCCCCGGGTGGGTGGGACGCCGGCCGGGGGTGACGAAGCGCCCCGGGTCGAACCGCTCGGGGTCTTCCCACAACTGAGGGTCCCGGTGCGTGAGGTAGGGGCAGACCAGCAGGTCGGTACCGGCCTCGACCTCGTACCCGGCGAGGTCGTCGTCCTCCGCGGCGCAGCGCGGCAGTATCCAGGCGGACGGGTAGAGGCGCAGCGTTTCGTGGACGAGCGCCTGCACGGCCTGCCGCCGTTCGGGTGAGCCCTCGGGACCCGCGGCGAGGGCCTGTTCCCTCGCCTCCGGGTTTCGGTCCAGCAGGAGGTAGAGCCAGGTCAGGGTGGTCGCGGTGGTCTCGTGCCCGGCGACAAGCAGGGTGACCAGCTCGTCGCGGATCAGCCGGTCGGTGTACTCGGGGCGCGTTCCCGCCGCTTCGAGCAGCACATGTAGCAGGCCCGGTCCTTCGGGGCCGGCCCCGAGATCGCGGGCGGCGGCGATGGCCTGGCTCGCCACGGCGTCGATCCTGGCCAGCTCGGCGGCGACGGCCTCCTGGGCGGCGGCGCCGTCGGCGGGCAGGCTGGGCAGTGCGGCCACCACGGCGGGCACGGCGGCCAGTTCACGCTCCGTGCCGGGGTCGAGGGGATGCCCGGTCAGGGAGCGCCAGATGGTGTCCAGGGCGAAGCGGCGCATCTCGTCGCCGACGTCGAGGTGCTGCCCGGTGCGGGCGTAGCCGGCCCAGCGCGCGGCGGTGGTCCGGGCGGCCTGCGCGATCCGCTGCTCGTAGCGGCGCATCCCTCGGCCGGTGAACTGGGACTGCAGCAGCCGCCGTTGCCGCTGCCACGCCTCGCCCGTCGCGGCCAGTACGCCGTCGCCGATCAGCAGCCGGGCGCGGTGCGAGCGTTTCACGTACCGGTCGGGACGGAGCGCGAGCACATGCTGCACGGCCCGGGGATCGGTGATCAGGACGGTCGGGCGCGGACCGAGCCGGAACGAGGCGATGCCGCCGAGCCGTTCGTGTGCCTGGGCGAAGAGGTCGACGAGCTCCCCTCCCCCGGCCTGCCACTGCCCGACGAGGGCGGGATCCAGCTCGGGGACCCGGCGACGTGCCGGGGAGTGGGTGACCACGGGGGCTGCTCCTGTTCGGCGGCCGGGGCGAGGGCGCCACGGGCGGATGCGGGCATCACGCACTGTAGGGGAGCGGGCGCGGTGGGCGACAGACCGCATCGCCCGCTCCCCTGGAGCATCAGACTCCCGCCGGGGGCGCGGACCCCCAGAACCCGCACTGGTGATCGACAGCGAACGTCGTCGACGGGCCGGTGGCGGTGGGGTGGAGCGTCAGCGAGGTGTACGCGGTGCCGGCCGCCGGCCACGGCGTCTGGCCCGGCACGCGGGGATCACCCGTCCGCGCGAACGCTCCCCAGTACCGTTTCATGCGGTCGGCCAGCGCCACTTGAGGCTCCGTCAGGGGCCGGTCGCCCATCGTGAAGTCGTGGAGATAGGCGAGTTCGGCGCTGTGCCCGTTGGACTGGTCGAGTCCGGGCACCTGAGCTCCGTAGAGGGTCGGCGAGTCCGGATCGTCGAACTCGTAGGCGTACGTGGGCACTTGCTCGGCGAGGAGCCGCGCGGTCCGGTACGTGTGGCAGGCGAACGTGGAATCCGTGAGCACGGCCGACAGCGCGAGGTAGGGGGAGGGATACCCGGCGACCGGATAGCGTGCCAGGACCTCGTCGGCCAAGGGCCCGTACTGCGCGCGGATCTGATCGGTGTACTGCTGCGCGGTCAGCCACGGCTGGGTGAGCGCCACGAAGAACCGGGCCTCGGCCTTGGTGCTGCCGATCAGGACCGGCACCTTGTTCCAGGACCCTGAGGCGATGGCCGCGGCGGGCTCCACCGGCAGCAGCCTGTCGCCGTACGCCGGCCCCGAGACCGGCAGGGTCGCCGCCGCGTCCACGAGATCGCCGACGCGGGCACCGCGGAGACATGCTCCGACCGTGGCCGGATCGGTGCAGCCCAGCCGAGCGGCGTAGGCGCGGGCCTGTTCCTCGGCCCGCGCCCGGTCGGGGGCGCGCAGCAGAGTGCACGGACCGCTCTGCAGAACGGCACGCGCGAACAGGCCCCTGGCCTGCGGAGACGCGAGCATGGCACAGACCGAACCGCTGCCCGCGGACTGACCGGCGATGGTGAGGGTTGCGGGGTTTCCGCCGAAGCCCGCGATGTTCTCTCGGGTCCACTTGAGCGCGGCGATCTGGTCCATCAGACCGAAGGAGCCGGAACGGAGCGCGTTGGCGCCGGTCAGCTCCGGCAGTGCCAGGTAACCCAGGTGTCCCAGCCGGTAGTTGATGCTCACGACCACGCTGCCGGTCAGATCCGCCATGGTCCGGCCGCCGAACTGGGTGCCCGTTCCCTGGCTGTACGCGCCGCCGTGCATCCAGAGGATGACAGGCAGCCGAGAGCCCGGATGCGCACCGCGCGGGCGGTAGACGTCCAGGTAGAGGCAGTCCTCGCTGACCGCCTGCGGATCGCGCAGGCCGAAGGGCGAGAACTGCGGACAGGCGGGCGCCTGGGTACTCGCGTCGCGGGGCGCGCCCCACGAGGCGGGTTCCCGCGGGGGCCGGAAGCGCAACTCCCCGACCGGAGGCGCCGCATACGGCACACCCAGGAACTCCTGGGCCCGGTCGTGGGTCCGGCCGACGAGGCTGCCCTGGGCGGTGCGCGCCACGGGGCGCGGCGCCGGCTCGTGCGCGGCGGACGGCGTGGCCGTGCCGAGCAGAGCGGTGCCGAGCACAGCGGTGGCGAGCAGCGCCGCCAGTGCGGACATCCGGGCGAGACCGGCCCGCGGCCTCGCCATGGGATGCGTCTGCATCGTTCCTCCTTGAAGCGTGTACGAAGCGTGTACGTGCCGTGCGCGAGCGGGAGGGTGGTTGGCGGGGTCCTACGGGCGAAGCCCCGTGAGGAGGGCGCTCACCTTGGCGAAGTCGGCCGGGCCGGTGTTCCAGTCGGCGGACATGGGGCTGATGGCCACCTTGGAGGCGGTGACCGCCTCCACGTCGCCGCCCTTGGCGGCGGGCCGGGGCTCGAACTTCACGGTCACCTTCCAGGTGCCGTCGCCGGAATCCGTGAAGTCCGGTACGAGGGCGGACTGCGGATCCTGGTAGGTCACGGCGGCACCCTCGGCCGGGCCCTTGCCGTCCGCGCCGACCACCGGATGGTTGATGTTCAGCCCGATTCCCGCGGGCAGCAGCGGCCCGGACCTCGCCCGGGACTGCAGCCGGTCGATCAGCTTGACGACGAACTCGACGGTCGGACGCATGGCGTTGACGGTGGCGACCGGGTCGGGGGCGGCCCAGCCGCCGGTGCTGACGGCGATGGCCGGCACGCCGGACTCCAGCGCGGCGATCGCCCCGCCCACCGTGCCGGAGTGGGTGGCCAGCCCGGCCACATTGGGACCGAAGTTGGTGCCGGAGACCACCAGATCCGGGGCAGCCCCGTCGAAGACCTCGGAGAGACCGAAGGCCACGGAGTCACCCGGAGTGCCGTCCACCGCCCACACCTTGGGCTCGGGATGCCGGACGGTCACCGTGGTGCCGCTGAGCATCTTCGTACCCGTACCGCTCTGGTTGGTGAGCGGCGCGACGATGGTGACGTCGTGCCCGGCGGCCGTCAGCAGCTGGAAGGCCGTACGGATGCCGGGGGCGTTGTAGCCGTCGTCGTTGGTGAGCAGGATCCGCAGCGGGCGGGGTTCGCTGCCGTGCGGTGCCGCGGACTGCGGTGCGGCGGTGGCCGGCGCGGTCCCGGCGAGCGCGGGGGTGCACAGCAGCAGAGCGGCGAACGGCAGAAAACGCTTGGATCTCACGGTGGTTGCTCCTCGGGAGGGGATCGGCGGATCGAAACGGTTGAGAGCGTGGAACGTGATCAGCGGACGCTGCGGATCGGCAGGATGGCGAGCGCCCCGATCAGCGAGAGCGCGCCCCCGACCAGGAACAGCGGGGTGTAGCCGCCGAAGGCCGTGACGACGGCCGAGGCGACGAACGGGGCGACGATCTGCGGCCCGGCGTTGGCGATGTTGAGCACGCCCATGTCGCGGGCGGCGTCCTCGGCCCGCGGCAGGACCAGGGTGACCAGCGCGGTGTCCACGGCCATGAAGCAGCCGAACGCCAGCCCGTTGAGCGCGTTGAAGGCGATCATTCCGCTCCAGGTCGGGCTGACCACGGGGATGATCATGACCAGCCCGGCCAGGGCGGCCGACACCCCGACGAAGACCTTGCGCCGGTTCCACCGGTCGGACAGCAGGCCGCCGACCACGGTGGACACCGCCATGGCGACCATGGTCACGGGGGTGAGCACGGCCATCGCGGCGGGCGGGGTCAGCCCGGCGGGCAGCGCGATGTGGTCGCCGAGGATGTAGAGCTGGTAGCCGATGACGGAGAAGTAGCCGAGGACCATCAGCGCGCGGCCGATGAAGGCCCACCGGAAGTCGTGGTTGGCCAGGGCCGAGAGGAAGGCGGCGATCTGTGCCTTGGCGGGGGCGGCCTGGGCGGGGGCGGAGCGCGGAACATCGCGGCAGAAGAAGGTCAGCAGCAGCGCCGAGCCGGCGATGATCGCACCGAAGACGAGGTAGCCGGTCTGCAGCCGCTCGGCGGTCTGCGAGGCCACCAGGACTCCGACGGTCCCGCCGATCGGCAGGCCGAGGCCGACCAGCGCGGAGGCCGTACCGCGCTTGGCCACGGGCACCCGGTCGGGCACGATCGCGGTGACCGCGGCCTGGTAGACGTTCATCGTCGCCTGCACCAGGCACCAGCCGATGCCGACGAGCAACGCGGTGTCGACGCTGCCCAGGAAGGCCAGACCGGCGAGCGAGGCGAGGGCGCCGCCCAGGATCCAGGGGCTGCGGCGGCCGGACCGGTCGGACAGGGCTCCCGCGATGGGGTTGCAGGCGGTCGCGAAGACGGCGCTGATGCCGCCGATCAGGCCCAGGACCGCGACCTTGTCGTCCGGGGCGATGGCCGCGATCTGGGTGGGCAGCAGCACGGAGCCGACGCCCATGTAGACCGCGAGCATGGCGGCGTTGGCGACGAGGAGCAGGAGCAGCAGGCCGCGTTGGCGGGGACCTTCCGGTGCCGCGGCGGGCTGCGGCTCGATGACGTCGTTCGTGGTCATGTCGACTCCTCTGGAGCGGAGCGGGAGGTGGGGAGGAGAGCGCGAGAAAGCAGGGCGAGGAAGCAGCGCCGGGGAGGCGGAGGGGGCGCTGTGTCGGCGCCTCGGCACGTCGAGTTACACGTGTTATCAATCGCTCTGGGGGACTGTGTAGCACCCATTCCCCTGGACCGCCAGAGACCGGTCGAGGTCGTTATCGGACAGGTGGATCACGTGTAACCAATCTGGTGCTCGGTTTTCGCGGGTCAGGATCGTTCAGACCTTGTGGCGACCGGCAGAAATGCGCCATGCTTCCCGGCATCCGGTGCGGGCACCCCCGTCCCCGCCCCGCTCCCCGACGTTGCGCAGCCGCCGGCCCGGCACCCCGGGCGTCCCCCGCTGCCCCGTCCCCCGCTGTCCCCGAACAGCCCACCCCTCGCCCCCCTTTCCCCGCCCTCCCCCGCCCTCGGGCGCCGCCGCGAAAGGCCTGCCATGCGCGAAACCACCCCGGTCCAACGGCACCGAAGACCCGCCCGGGTGGCCGATGACCACCTCCCCGCCGCGCCGCCTCGCGGTGCCGTGCCCTGGGGGTGTGGACTGCTGTCCATGGCAGCGGCCATCGGATTCCTCCTCCGCGGCGACGGCCCGCCTTTCTTCCAGAGCCTCGACGACGCCTGGGAGCGGGGCATGGACGGCTCGCGCACCGACGCGGCATCGGATCTCGCCCTCGTCCTGGACCGACTCGGCGGCCCCATCGGCGTGGTCGTGCCCCTCGCGCTCGCCGGCTGCCTGTGCGTGTACGGGCGGTGGCGCTCGGGGCTTTTCGCCTTCGCCGCGGGGGTCGCCGCGAACATCCTGGTGGTGCTGCCGCTGAAGCAGCTGGTCGACCGGCCGCGCCCGCCGCATCCGTGGGTCCTGGTGAGCGATGGCTCGTACCCCTCGGGGCAGGTGTTCACGGCCGCCGCGCTCGTCGTCGCGGCCGGGGCCGTGTGCTTTCCGCCCCGGGCGCGCCGCTGGTGGTGGCTCGCCGCCGCCCTCTACGTCGGCGCCATGATGTGGAGCCGCACCTGGCTGCACGCCCAATGGCTCAGCGACACCGCCGCCGGCGCGCTGGGCGGGGTCGGGGCGGGCCTGCTGCTGTGGCGGGCCTTCGCCTCCCTGCTGCGCGAGGAGGCGGAACGCTCCGCGGCCGACCGTCTCTGGTGATGACCACCCCCGTCCTCCATGGAAATGTTCACGTGCGTCGAAGAACGCCACAGCCTCTCGCCGTCGGCCCGTCGCGGCACCGGCGAGCAGGGAAGGATCGCTCATGACCATCACCGAAGGCCCCGAGTCGGCAAGGGTGGAGCTGCCTGTGGGCGACAGCCTCCAGGGGGCGATCGAAGGGGGTGTACGCGTCTTCCGGGCGGTGCCGTACGCCGAACCGCCGGTCGGCGCCCTGCGCTGGCGGCCCGCCCGGCCGCACCCGGGCTGGGAGGGGGTGCGGGACGCGACCGTCGACGGCCCGAGCGCCCCTCAGATGTACATGGAGGGCGGTGACCCCGTCCTCGGCGGCCACGGCGCCCCACCCTTCGACGACGACTGCCTGACCCTCGACGTATGGACCCCCGCCGTCGACGGGGCCGCCCGGCCCGTGCTGGTCTGGATCCACGGCGGCGGCTTCGTTTCGGGTTCGGGATCGCTCCCCATCTACTCGGGAGAGACCTTCGCCCGCGACGGCGACCTCGTCGTGGTGACCGTCAACTACCGCATCGGACCGCTCGGTTATCTGTATCCCGGCGAGAAGGACGGCGATCCGGCCGGCAACTTCTGGCTCACCGACCAGCTCGCGGCGCTGCGCTGGGTGAAGGAGAACATCGCCCGCTTCGGCGGAGATCCCGATCACGTCACCGTCGCCGGCCAGTCCGGCGGGGCGGTCTCGACCGCGGCGCTCGCCGGCCACCCCGAGGCCCGGGGACTCTTCCGGCGCGTCATCCTGCAGAGCCCGCCGTTCGGCCTGCACCTGCCGTCACCGGCCGAGTACCTGGAGCGCACGGACGCCTACCTCGACATCGCCGGGGTGGACAGCGTCGAACAACTCCGCACACTTCCCTGGCAGTTGCTGATCGGCGCCGGCGGCGGACTGTTCGCGAAGACCATGCGCTGGGGGTACTGGCCCACGCCGTTCCTGCCCGTCATCGACGACATCACGCTCAGCCGCCACCCCGCACAGACCCTGCTGCACGGCGCCGCGGCCGACATCGACGTCCTGATCGGCTGGACCCGCGAGGAGGCCAACTTCGCCTTCGCCCTCGACGAGGCCCATGCCGCCGCCACCAAGGAGCAGGTGGTGGCCAGGCTGGCGGAGACCTTCGGTGACGAGGGCGCCGCCGAGGCGTACGCCGCCTACGAGCGTGCGCGCCCGGGCGCGCGGCCGTCGGACGTGCTCATGGATCTGATCTCCGACGAGCTCTTCCGGATCCCGTGCCTGGAGCTCGCCGAGGCACGCGCCGCCCTCGGCCGCCCTGTCTGGGCCTACCAGTTCGACCTGCCGACCCCGGCGTACGAAGGCAGGCTCGGCGCCGCCCACTGCCTGGAACTCCCCTTCGTCTTCGACAACTTCGACGCGTGGTCGCACGCCCCGTTCCTCACCGGCCTGGACCCCCGCGTCCGCGACGGCCTGGCACACGCCATGCACCGGGCCTGGATCGCGTTCATCCGTGACGGCGACCCCAACCACGCCGGACTGCCGGCCTGGGAGCGGTACGACCAGGGGACGCGGACGACCATGCGGTTCGACTCCGTCACCGGTGCCGTCGGGGACCTCGCCGGACCCTCCCGCAGGCTGCACGCGGCCCGCCCGTAGCGACGCCTGCACACGGCGGTGCCCACTCGTGGCGACGCCCCTCCCCCGGGTGCCCGTGCGGCACCCGGGGGCACCCGTGTTTTCACCCTTAACTCGTGTAACGTGAACAGGAGAAACACCGGGCTACAGAGAGCGACGAAGCACGTCATGGTCAATGAGACACCGGCGCCCGCATCGGTCACCAGCGCGGACGTGGCGCGCCTGGCCGGGGTGTCACGCGCCACCGTCTCCTTCGTGCTCAACAACACCCAGAACCACCGGGTCAGCGAGAGCACCCGCGCCAAGGTGCTGGCCGCGGCCGCCCAGCTCGGCTACGTACCGAACGCCGCCGCCCGCTCCCTGCGCGCCGGACGCAGCAACCTGGTCCTGATGCCCACCTCGGTCTCGGCCGTCGGCCGACTGGTGAGCGAATGGGTGGACGACCTGCTCAGCGAGCTGGAGCGGCACGGCTACACCGCCGTCATGCACGCCGGCCGGTTCACCGACCCGCTGGAGGCGGCCCGCGCCTGGGCCGAGCTTCGGCCGGCCGCGGTGCTCGCCCTCGACGGCGACCGGTTCACCGCACAGGCGGCCGAGGTGCTGCGGCGCGCCGGAGTGCGCGGGATGCTCGCCTTCGCCTCCCACCCCGTCGCCGGTGTCCACACCATCGCCTTCGACCACGCCGCCATCGGCGCCGTCGCCACCGAGCACCTCGTCGCCCGGGGCCGGACCAGGATCGGCGTGGTCATCCCGCAGGAGCGCGGCCTGGACACGCTCGCCCGGCCGCGCCTCGCCGGCGCCGAGCGGGTCGCCGCCCGGCATCCGGCCACCGTGACACCGCTCGACCTCGCCTACACCCGGGAGTCCGCCACGGCGCTGGCCCGGCGGTGGCGGAGCCTCGACCTGGACGCCGTCTTCGCGTACAACGACGAGTACGCCGCCCTGCTGATGCACGCGCTGCTGGCCGAGGGCATCGACGTACCGGACGACGTGGCCGTCGTGGGCTGCGACGACCTCGTGCTCTCGGCCCTGCAGCAGCCCGCGCTGACCACCGTCGCCCTGGACCTGCCCTCCGCCGCCGTCATCGCGGACGCCCTGCACGCGCTGATCGACACGGGCACGTCCCCGCAGGTCAGCGGTATAGAACCGATCCTGGTGCACCGACAGTCGTCCTGACGCGCACAGGTGGCGGCCGACGACGAGAGGCCCCGAGAGGCGGCCACCGCCATGCACCGGAAGGCCCCGGGAGAACGTGTCTCCCGGGGCCTTCCGGTGCCTCGCCGCCGCCGTCGGCGGCGGCATGGCGGTGGCCGGCGCGGGCCGTCGTCTCAGCCGCGGACGGCGGGTGACGGTTCGGCCAGTGGCGCCCTGTCGCCCGTAGGGGAACCGCGTTCCTCCCGGGCGAGTACGGGCATGAAGGCGCGCCACAGCAGCAGCGCCGCCCCTGCCCCGGCCGCCGCGCCCGCGACGGTGTCGCTGAGCCAGTGCGCGTGCAGCCAGGTACGGCTCCACATCATCGCCAGCGTGAACAGCGTGCCCGCGCACCACCAGGTCCGCCGCCGGGCCGCCGGCACCAGCAGCGCGCCGGCGAGGACCACGAGCATCGCCGCCCCGGCCGCATGGCCGGAGGGGAAGGAGCCGTGGTCCACCCGGACCAGCGGGTTCTCGGGACGCGGCCGGTCCACCAGGTGCTTGAGCCCCTGGACGACCAGCGCGCTCGCCCCGAGGTAGGTGACGAGCAGACAGCACACCGACCACCACCGCCTGCGGACCAGCAGGACGACCAGGATTCCCAGGGGCACGACGACGCCCAGGGGGCCCCCGAACCAGTCGAGCAACGTGGCCACGGCGGCGGTGATGCCCTCGTGCGGTCCGCCCATCCAGCCCAGCCAGCGCTCGTCCAGGGCCTGGAACGGCGGGTTTCCGGCGTCCGTGTAGACAACCACCGCCAGCAGGGCCGTGACCCCGGTCAGCAGCAGGCCGAGCGGCAGCACACCGGCGGTCGGACGCGGGGGACGTCGATGCCCGGGAACAGCGTTCTCGTCCATCGCGCCTCAGGCTCTCAGGTGGCGGGCGAGGAACTCGACGCTCGCGGTGACGATCGGGGCGACGTCCGGGGTGCCCAGGAAGATGTGGTCGGCGCCCTCCACGGGCTGCAGCGTGGACTCGCCGCCGGCTTCCCGCAGGGCCGCGTCGAGCGCCTCGCTCTGGCTGTACGGGACCAGCCCGTCCTGCGTGCCGTGGATCAGCAGGAACGGCGGGAGGGCGGCGCCCGCCACGGCGTACGTCACCGGGCTCGCCGTACGGGCCAGCGCGGGCCGCTCCTCCTCCGTGCCGCCGAGCAGCGCGTCGTACGGGTCGGGGAACTCCACCCCCGGGGGCATCGGCGGCATGGGGTGCTCGCGCACGGCGACCAGGTCGGAGACGCCGTACCAGTCGACGACGGCCCGTACCGAGGTGTCGCCCTCGCCGACTCCTTCGGCGCCCTCCAGTGCGGCGGCGTCCGGGCTGTGCGGACCGGTCAGACCGGCGAGCGCGGCCAGGTGACCGCCCGCGGACTCGCCCCAGACGGCGATCCGGTCCGGATCGATGCCGAAGACGTCGGCGAACGTGCGGACGTACCGGATCGCGGCCTTCACATCGTGCAGCTGCGCCGGGAACGGGGCCTCGAGGCTGTGCCGGTAGTCGACGGAGACCAGCGCAAGACCGGCCGCGAGGACCGTGCCGTGCAGCAGCTCGACGGGGACGGTCGGCGGCGGATAGCGCCGGTCGCCGTCCATCCAGCCGCCGCCGTGGATCCAGACCACGGCCGGAAGCGGGCCCTCCGCGGCGGGCACCTGGACGTCCAGCAGCCGCGGCCGGAAGCCCGGCCGGGTGGCGTAGGTGACTCCGTCGAAGCGGCGTACGCCGTTCTCGGCCACCGCGGGCGGCACCGGAGCCTGGAAGGGAGGGGGCGGCCAGCTCATGTCGAGCTCGGCCGGGAGCGATTGCGTCATTGCGGCCCTTTCACGGGGCGGTGGCGGAACCGGCGGGGATTCGTAACGTTTTGCCCGAATTTGCTTGCGCCGGCCATTGCGACGTGGGTAACTTGTTACACGTGTAACACGGAACTCTAGCGAGATGCATCCCGCCACCACAAGGTCGTCGGTTGTCGCATCCACCCGCTCATGACACGAGCAACCTCCCCCGTTCCGCTGCCCTCCCGGGAGCCCTCATGCTCACCGTCACCGCCCAGCCCACGACCCCTGCCGCCGCCTCCGGCCGCGCCCCCGACCCCGCGCCCGGGCCCCGCCCCACGCCCGGCCCCCGCCTCGTGCGCTGGGTCTCCCGGCCCACCGCCGCGCGCGTCCCGCGGATCCGGGCCCACGTCGGCGCCGTGCTCGCAGCCTGGGGCATCTCCGGTGATCTCGCGGACACCCTGCTACTGACCGTCACCGAACTGGTCGGCAATGCGGTGCGTCATGCCGCGCCCGTCACCGACCGACTGCACGTCACGGTGGCCATCGGCGGCGGACGCCTGCGCCTGGAGGTCGAGGACGGCGACCCGACCCCGCCTCCCGCCGCCCCCATGGCGGCCGCGGAGGTCGATCCGGACGCCGAGAGCGGGCGCGGACTACTGATCGTCGGCCTGCTCGTCGCGGAGGCTTGCGGCCAACTGAGCGTGAGAGCCCATGAGTTCGGCAAGACCGTACGGGTCTGCGTGCCGGTCGCCTGAGGCGTCGACCCCCGATCCGTTATTGAGCTTTATTGACGTTCGGCATTTTATCGAGATACTTGCTCCATCCTCCCCGCTGCCCCAGATCGAGGTGCCGCCCCATGGAGCTCTCCCCTTCCGCACACACGGATACCTTCTGCCGCGACCGGCTTCCCCCCTTCGACCTCTGGCCCGAACTCCACTTCGACCTCCCGGAGTTGCAGTACCCGGACCGGCTCAACTGCGCCGCCCGCCTCCTCGACGAAGCCGTCGAGCGGTGGGGCGGCGACCGACCCTGCCTCCTGACCCCCGACGACCGCTGGACCTACGGTGAGCTGCGGCTGCGCGCCGACCAGGTCGCCCAGGTGCTGACCGAGGACTTCGGCCTGGTGCCCGGCAACCGGGTCCTGCTGCGCGGCCCCAACACCCCCTGGCTCGTCGCCGCCTGGTTCGGCGTCCTCAAGGCGGGCTGCGTGGCCGTCACGACCATGCCGCTGCTGCGGGCCGGCGAACTCACCGAGCTGCACGACATCAGCCGGCCCTCGGTCGCCCTCTGCGACCACCGACACGTCGACGAACTCGACCGCGCCCACATTCCCGGGCTGCCCGTCCTCACCTTCGGCGGCCCGGCCGACACTGACCTGGCCGCGCGCTGTGCGGCCAAGGACGGCCAGTTCGCCACCGTGGCCACCGCCGCCGACCGTCGCCCTGATCGCCTTCACCTCCGGTACGACCGGACGCCCCAAGGCCACCCTGCACTTCCACCGGGACGTCCTGGCCAACGCCGACACCTTCTCCCGGCACATCCTCAAACCGCGCCAGGACGACGTGTTCGCCGGCACCCCGCCGCTCGCCTTCACCTTCGGACTCGGCGGACTCGTCGTCTTCCCGCTGTCCGTCGGGGCCTCGACCCTGCTGATCGACCAGGCCACGCCAGCGCAACTAGCCGATCTCGTGGCCGAGTTCGGCGTCACGGTGCTGTTCACCGCGCCGACCGCCTACCGGGCGATCCTGGCCGCCGGAGCGGTCGACCGGCTCGCGGGTCTACGCCGCTGCGTATCCGCCGGAGAGGCGCTGCCGGCGGCCGTGTGGGAGGAATTCCACGCCGCCACCGGTCTGCGCATCATCGACGGCATCGGCGCCACCGAGATGCTCCATGTGTTCATCTCCGCCGCCGACGAGGACATCCGGCCCGGTTCCACCGGCAGGCCCGTCCCCGGCTACCGGGCCATGGTGGTGGACGACGAGGGGCACCCCGTCCCCGACGGTCAGCCCGGACTGCTCGCCGTCACCGGACCCACCGGCTGCCGCTACCTCTCCGACCCCCGCCAGACGACCTACGTCCGGAGCGGCTGGAACCTCACCGGCGACACCTACATCCGCGACTCCGACGGCTACTTCTGGTACGTCGCACGCAGCGACGACATGATCGTCTCCTCCGGCTACAACATCGCCGGGCCCGAGGTCGAGAAGGCGCTGGCCGCCCACCCCGACGTGGAGGAGTGCGGCGTCGTCGGCGTCCCGGACGACAAGCGCGGCATGCTGGTCAAGGCGTACGTCGTCCTCCGCCCCGGCGCGACCGCGGGCGAGACGACCGTCAAGGCGCTCCAGGACCACGTCAAGGCGGTCATCGCGCCGTACAAGTATCCGCGTGCCGTCGAATTCGTCGCCGAGCTGCCGCGTACCAGCACCGGCAAACTGCAGCGCGCCGAACTGCGCAGACAGGCCGCGGGCCGGCTGACCAGCATCGCCGTGGAGCGCCGCGTCGAATGGTGCGACACGGACGCGGCCGGCCACTACCACTTCTCCACCGTCGTGCGCTGGGCGGAGGCGGCCGAGGCCGCCCTGCTGCGCGGCCTGGGTCTCGACCATCTCTTCGGCAGCACCCCTCGCGTGCACTTCGAAGCGGACTTCAAGGCCCGGCTGTGGTTCGGCGAGAAGGTCCGCACCGAACTCCGGGTCACCCGGATCGGCCGAGCCTCGCTCCACTACGACTTCACCGTTTTCGGCGAGTCGGAGTCCGTCGCCGCCACGGGCCGCATGGTCGTCGCCCACTCCGCCGCCCGCGCCACCGGATCCGAGCCGTGGCCCGACGACGTGCGCGAGGTCCTGCGCACGGCCGGCCCGCAGGCCGCGGAGCTCCTCACCCTCGAACCCGCAGGAGGTACGCCGTGCGCGTAGCAGTCATCGGAGGCGGTCCCGGCGGACTGTACTTCGCCGCCCTGGCCAAGCAGCTCTCCCCCGGCCGCGAGGTCACGGTGTGGGAACGCAACGCACCGGACGACACCTTCGGGTTCGGCGTGGTCTTCTCCGACGAGACGCTCGACGGGATCGCTCAGGCCGACCCCGTGGTCTTCGCCGCGATGTCGGCGGAGTTCGCCCGCTGGACCGACATCGACGTCCACCACAAGGGCCGCGTTCTCACCTCCGGCGGGCACGGCTTCGCCGCCATCGGCCGCAAGCGGCTGCTGCAGATCCTGCAGGAGCGCTGCGCCGCTCTCGGTGTGGACGTCCGCTACCGCACCCAGGCCCCGCCGGCCGCCGAACTCGCCGCCTCCTACGACCTGGTGGTGGCCGCGGACGGCGTACGGTCGGCCACCCGCGCCGCGCACGCCGACAGCTTCGGCCCGGACCTCGACGAGCGGCACTGCCGCTACATGTGGCTGGCCACCGACAAGGTCCTGGAGGCTTTCACCTTCATCGTCTCCGAGCACGACTTCGGTACGGTCCAGGTGCACGCCTACCCCTTCGACGCCACCCGCTCCACCTTCATCGTGGAGATGGACGAGGAGGCGTGGCGGCGCGCGGGGTTCGAGGAGTCGGCGACCCGGTTCGACGAGTCCACCGCCGCCGGCGAGCTGCCGCCGGGGGCGAGCGACGAGGAGAGCATCCGGCGCTGCGAGGAGCTGCTCGCCGAGCACCTCGACGGCCACCGGCTGATCCCCAACAACTCCCGCTGGATCCGTTTCACCACCGTCCGCAACCGCAGCTGGCGGCACGGCAACACGGTGCTGCTCGGGGACGCGGCCCACACCGCGCACTTCTCCATCGGCTCCGGCACCAAGCTCGCGATGGAGGACGCCCTCGCGCTGGCGGCATGCCTGCACGAGAACCCGGACGTGCCCGGCGCGCTGGCGGCGTACGAGAGCGAGCGCAAGCCGGTGGTGGAGTCCACCCAGCGCGCGGCCCAGGCCAGCCTCGAATGGTTCGAGAACGTCGGCCGCTACACCGGCCAGGAGCCGCACCAGTTCGCCTTCAACCTGCTGACCCGCAGCCGCCGGGTCACCTACGACAACCTGCGGGTGCGCGACGAACGCTTCACCGCGGCCGTCCTGGCCCGGCACGAGGCCGACCCCGCCGCCGGCGGCACGGCGGGCGTGCCGCCAATGTTCCGCCCCTTCCGGCTGGGCGGGCTGCGGCTGCGCAACCGGGTCGTCGTACCGCCGTTGGCCCTCTACACGGCGAAGGACGGGGTCCCCGGGGACTTCGACCTGGTCCACCTCGGCACCCAGGCCCTGGGCGGCGCCGGTCTGGTACTCGCCGGGATGACCGCCGTCAGCGCCGACGGCCGGGCCACCCCCGGCTGCCCCGGCCTGTACACCGACGAGCAGGAAGCCGCCTGGCGGCGGATCACCGACGTGGTGCGCGGCCAGTCGGACACCTGCCTGGGTATCCAGCTGACCCACGCCGGCCGCCGGGCAGCCACCCACACCGCACGCCCGGACGGTACGTCGCCGCCACTCACCGGCGACGCCGCCTGGCCGCTGCTCGCCGCCTCGCCCCTCGCCTGGGACGAGCACAGCACGGTCCCGCGCGAGGCGAGCCGCTCCGACCTGGACCGGATACGCCGCGACTTCGTGCGGGCCGCCGAACGGGCCCACCGCGCGGGCTTCGACGCCCTGGAACTCCAGTACGGCCACGGCCACCTGATGTCCGGGTTCCTCTCCCCGCTCACCAATCGGCGCACGGACTCCTACGGCGGCGAGCTGACCGGCCGGCTGCGCTTCCCCCTGGAGGTGCTGCGCGCGGTACGGGCGGTGTGGCCGGCCGGCAAGGCGCTGATCGTACGGATCTCCGCCACCGACTGGGCCGAGGGCGGCACCAGCGAGACCGAGGCGGTGGCGATCGCCCGGGCTCTCGCCGAGGCGGGCGCGGACGCGGTGGACGTGTCCACCGGCGAGGTCGTCGCCCACCAGCGGCCTCGCTACGGGCGCAGCTACCAGACCCCGTACGCCGATCTCGTCCGCAACGCCACCGGCATCCCCGTCATCGCGGTCGGCGCGATCTCCACGTACGACGACGTGAACTCGATCATCCTGGCCGGCCGGGCCGACCTCTGCGCCGTGGGCCGGGCCCAGCTGCACGATCCGCTGTGGACCCTGCACGCCGCCGCGGCCCAGGGCTACCACGGGCCGGCCGCGCCCTGGGCGCCGTCCTGGAAGGCGGGCAGCGGCCGGCCGCCCGGTGCCAGGACCGACCGCATCCCGCCGCGCCTGGAACTGCTGCGCGCACCCGTCATGCCCGTGCACCGGCGCTGGCAGCCGCGCCCGGCAGCCGCGACGGCCCACTGAACCGGAGACCTCATGCACCAGACCCCACCACCCGAGAACGGCGATCTGCCCCGCTTCACCGCGGCCGCAGTCCAGGCCGCACCCGTCTACCTCGACCCCGTGGCCACCGTCGACAAGGCCGTCGCCCTGATCGCGGAGGCCGCCGGGAACGGCGCCCGGCTGGTCGTCTTCCCCGAGGTGTTCGTCCCCGGCTACCCGTACTGGAACTGGACGATGAACCCGGTCGAGGGCTCGCCCTGGTTCGAGCGCCTGCAGCGCGCCTCGATCGACATCCCGGGGCCGCACGTCGACACCTTGCGCGCCGCGGCCCGCCAGCACGGCGTCGTCCTCGTCATCGGCGTCAACGAACGCGCCCCGCACAGCCTCGGCGTCCTCTACAACACCCTGCTCACCATCGGACCCGACGGCGAACTCCTCGGCGTCCACCGCAAACTGGTGCCCACCTGGGCGGAGAAGCTGACCTGGACCGGCGGCGACGGCAGCTCCCTGCGGGTGCACCGCACCCCCGTCGGCCCGCTCGGCGCCCTCGCCTGCGGCGAGAACACCAACACCCTGGCCCGGTTCACCCTGCTCGCCCAGGGCGAACTGGTCCACGCCTCCTGCTACATCGCCCTGCCCGTGGCACCCGCCGACTACGACATGGCGGACGCGATCGCGGTGCGCACCGCCGCGCACAGCTTCGAGGGCAAGGTGTTCTCGATCGTGGCCTGCTCCACCATCTCTCCGGAGATCGTCGACGCCCTCGCCGGGGACGACGAGGAACTGCGCGAGCGCTTCACCAGGCCGCGCAGCGCCCTGTCCGGCATCTTCGGCCCCGACGGGCGCCCGGTCACCGAACCGCTCGTCGACGACGAGGGCATCGTCTACGCCGACATCGACCTCGCCAAGTGCGTCCAGCCCAAGCAGATGCACGACATCGTCGGCCACTACAACCGCTTCGACATCTTCCGGCTCGAGGTCGACAACCGCCCCCGCACCCCTGTGACCTTCACCGCTCCCGAACTCACGACGCAGCTCCCCATCCAGGCCCCCATCCCCGAGGAGGACGCATGACCCCCGAGCAGGACGACACCATGCTGGGCCGCGCCCGCGTGACCGACACACCCGAACTCACCGCGTACTACGGCGAGTTGGAGGCCCTCGAAGCCGGGGCCCTGTGGACCGTCGCCAATGACATCGAGCCCTGGTACCCGCAGCCCAAGTCCGTCCCCGTGCTCTGGCGTTACGCTGAGCTGCGCCCCCTGGTCCGTAAGGCGCTCGACCTGGTCAAGGCCGACGACGCGGGCCGGCGTGTGGTGATGCTCGTCAACCCCGGCCGCAGGGACGTCAGCGCGGCCGCCGGACTGCTCTACACGGGCCTGCAGATCATGGGCCCCGGCGAGGCCATGACGGCGCACCGCCACCAGGCGGCGGCCCTGCGCTTCGTCCACGAGGGCACCGGCGCCTGGACGATCGTGGACGGCCAGAAGCTCAGGGTCGGCCCGCGCGACTTCGCCATCACCCCGAACGGCACCTGGCACGAGCACGGCAACGACGCCGAGGACGGGCCCGTCATCTGGCAGGACGGACTGGACATCCCGCTCGTCAACGCCCTGGACGCGGGCTTCTACGAGGTCCACCCCGACCTGTACCAGACCCCCGGAAAGGTCATCAACTCCTCCGTCCTCACCTACGGCGCGAACCTGCTCCCGTACGGGGTGGAGCGGTGGACCCGCCCGTACTCGCCCCTACTGGCCTACCCCTGGGAGCCCACGTACGAGGCCCTGCTCAACCTCGCCAAGGCCGGCGAGGGATCCCCGTACGACGGCGTGATCGCGGAGTACACCAACCCGGTCACCGGCGGTTCCGTCATGCCGACCATGGGCGCCCACATGCAGCTCCTCCGCCCCGGCCAGGCGACCCGGGCCCACCGCCACACCGGCTCGGTCATCTACACCGTCGCCAAGGGGCGGGGCTTCTCGGTCATCGCGGGGAAGCGCTACGACTGGCAGGAGGGCGACATCTTCTGCGTACCGTCCTGGGCCTGGCACGAGCACACGAACCTCGACGAGTCCGAGGACGCCTGCCTGTTCTCCTTCAACGACTTCCCGGTCATGCGCTCGCTCGGCTTCCACCGCGAAGAGGCCTACGCCGACAACGGCGGCCACCAGCCCACCTCTTGACCCCTTCGAACCCCCAAGGAACCCCCATGCGACTGGTGACCTTCACCCTCGACGACACCACCGGCGCCGACGACCGGCTCGGCGCCCAGGTCGGGGACCACGTCCTCGACCTCACGACACTGGCCGAGCGGGCCGGAGTCGACCTCCCCACCGACCTGCTCTCCTTCATCCAGGCCGGCCCGGCCGCCCGGGTCGCGGCGCACGAACTGATCACCGCGTGCGCGGGAGCGTCCGACCAGGCGGCCCACCGGCTCGACGCGGTCGCCCTGAAGGCCCCGCTGCGACCTGGCAAGATCATCGGCGTCGGGCTCAACTACGTCGAACACGTCGAGGAGTCGAGCCGCAGCCTGGACACCGACAAGGACCTGCCGCCCCGCCCCGTGCTCTTCAGCAAGCCCGCCACCGCCGTCACCGGCCCCGGTCAGCCGATCCTGCACAATGCCGACCTGACCACCCAGCTCGACTGGGAGTGCGAACTCGCCGTGGTCATCGGCCGGACCGCCTTCCGTGTCAGCGAGGAGGAGGCGTACGAGCACATCTTCGGCTACAGCATCGTCAACGACATCAGCGCCCGCGACCAGCGCCGCTCCGGCCAATGGTTCTTCTCCAAGGGTCAGGACTCGTACGCGCCGTTCGGTCCGGCCGTCGTCACCGCCGACGAGATCCCGGACCCGATGGACCTGGACCTCTCGCTGCGCGTCAACGGCGTGACCAAGCAGAAGTCCAACACCCGGCACATGCTCTTCCCCATCGCCGCGCTCATCGCCGACATCAGCTCCGGCATGACCCTGGAACCGGGAGACGTCATCGCCACCGGGTCCCCGTCCGGCGTCGGCGCGGGCATGGTCCCGCCGGAGTTCCTGACCCCCGGCGACACCGTCGAGGCCACCGTCGAGCGCATCGGCACGCTGACCAATCCCGTCGTCGACGCCCGCTGAGGAGCGATCATGACCCACCCCGCTCACCCCACCTACCGCATCGGCCAGATCGTCCCGAGCTCCAACGTCACCATGGAGACCGAGATCCCGGCGATCCTGCGGGCCCGGGAATCCATCGCGCCCGAGCGCTTCACCTTTCACTCCAGCCGCATGCGCATGACCCATGTGACTCCCGAACAGCTCAAGGCCATGGACGCCGACTCCGACCGGTGCGCCGTGGAGCTCTCCGACGCCCGCGTCGACGTCCTCGGCTACGCCTGCCTCGTCGCCATCATGAGCATGGGGCTCGGCTACCACCGCACCTCCGAGGAACGCCTGCACACCCGGACGGCCGAGAACGGCGCCCCCGCCCCGGTCGTCACCAGCGCGGGCGCCCTGGTCCACGGCCTGAACACCCTCGGCGCCAAGAAGATCGCCCTGATCGCCCCCTACATGCGGCCCCTGACGAAGACGGTCGTGGACTACCTCACCCACGAGGGCATCGAGGTCCTCGACTACACGGCGCTGGAGATCCCCGACAACCTCGACGTCGCCGCGCACGACCCGGCGAGGCTCCCCGGTCTCGCCCGCGCCCTCGACCATTCCGACGCGGACGCCGTCGTGCTCTCCGCCTGTGTGCAGATGCCCTCCCTCGGCGCACTGGAGGAGGCCGAGCAGCTCCTCGGCAAGCCGGTGGTCTCCGCCGCGGTGTGCACGGCCCACCAGATGCTGCGCGCCCTGGACCTGCCGGCCGTGGCACCGGGCGCCGGCCACCTGCTCTCGGGCGCTTTCGCCCACGGGGAGCCGCCCGCGGTCCGATAGCCCGAGAGTCCGGAGGGGCCTGGGGAGGGATGGATATGATCGCGACCGCGCACAACGGAAGGCGATCATGTCGGACACCCCCCTCAGGCCCAGCTCGTTGATCAACACGGTCTACGGAGCGTTCCTGCGCCGCCTCGGCGGCTGGGTCTCCATCGCCGACCTGATCACCCTGATGTCCGAACTCGACGTCGACGGACCGGCGGTGCGCTCGGCGATGTCCCGGCTCAAGAAGAAGGGCGTCCTGGAACCCGAGCGGCGGGGTGCCACCGGCTACCGGCTCAGCCCGGCCGTCCTTCCGGTCTTCGACGAGGGCGACCGGCGCATCTTCGGCAGTCTGGAGCCCGCGGACCTGGCGGACGGCTGGGCCATGGCGGTCTTCTCGGTGCCCGAGTCGGAGCGCTCGTACCGCTACCAACTGCGTACCCGCCTGACGTGGCTCGGCTTCGGCAACATCGCGCCGGGTGTGTGGCTGGCGCCCGGGCGGCTGCTCGACGACTCCCGCGCCATGCTGGAGCGGCTCGGGCTCAGCTCGTACGTCCACCTGTTCGCCGCGGACTACGCCGCCTTCAGAGAGCTGTCCGACACGGTCAGCTCCTGGTGGGACTTCCCGGCCATCCAGAAGCAGTACGCGGAGTTCACCGACACCTACGAGCCGGTCGCCGAGGAACTGACCGGGCGGTCGACGGGGCAGGGCGGCCTCGCGGACGCCGAGGCGTTCCGCCACTACGTCCCGATGCTCACCCAGTGGCGCCGCCTGCCGTACCTCGACCCCGGCCTGCCCACCGAGCTGCTGCCGCCCGACTGGAACGCGGTACCAGCCCGCCGGCTGTTCCAGCAGCTCCACACCGTCCTCGCCGAACCGAGCATGCACCACGTGGCCCGCGTGACGGGCCTCGAAGAGCCGGACCCGGCCCGCTGACGACCACCGGCCGGCATCCGCTCGCACGCCGAGCGGCCCGGCCAGGGCGTCGACGGCCCGTGAGCGAACGTCATCGCCGGACGGATTGCTCCGTGAGCTCATCCACCAGCCGTGCCGTGACCGGCACGGCGACCGCGTGCCGTGCGGCCGCGCGCAACAGCGCCCCGACGATCGCATCCAGTTCCAGGGGGCGGCCGGCCTCGGCGTCCCGCTGCATCGAGGACTTGCTGCCCGGCGGAAACGCGTCGTACATCGTCAGGACTGCGGCGGGGTCGGCCGGTGCTCCGCCGGCGGAGCTGACGGCTGCGGCCTCCTCGACGAGAGCCACCAGCTCCTCACGGTGCCGGGTCCGTACGTCGCCGATGGTCAGTCCGTAGCGGGTGGTGAGCAGCGCGAAGGGAGCGAGGAAGGCCAACTTGGGCCAGAGGACGGCGCTCTCGTCCTCGCTCACGCGGACGCGCACGCCGGCGTCCCTGAGCATCGCCTCGAGCGGGGCGAGGCGGTCCGCCGGCCCGGCGAGATCGATCTCGGTGAACGGGCTGCCGTGCTCGATGCGCCCCGGGGCGACGCGGGTCGATGCGACACGGATGGCGCCGGGGACGACCTGCCGCGCGCCGTAGCGCCGACGGAGCGCGGCCGTGTGCTCGATGCCGTTGAGCAACGGCAGCACGAGCGCGCCCTGGACGAGGCCGGGCGGTATCCGGGTCAGTGCCTGATCGAGGGCTGTCTGCTTGACGGTCACCAGGCACAGATCGACCGGTTGGCGCAGCTCGGTGTCCACCTCGACCTGAGCGTCGATGTCACCGAACTGTGCGCTGCGCACACGGAGGCCGTCCCGCCGCAGCCAGTGTGCCGTCGCCTCGCCCGCCAGGCAGATCACCCGGTGTCCGGCTCGGGACAGCAGCGCGGCCAGCAGACCGCCGACGCCTCCCGGCCCGAGGACGGCCACGGTCCAGGCGCGGGCGGAGGTCTCCGTGGCCGGCGGGGAGGATGCGAGCACGTCGCGGCATTCCTTCCAGGCGGATTCGGTCAGCAGTGGTCTGAAGCGGGTGAACAGGGTGAGGAGTTCGGGGCCCCACTCCAGGCGGAAGCCGGGGTCGACGTGGGCGATGTCCAGTTCGTTGGCTGCGGTCAGTTCGGCGAAGTCCCGTCTGAGCTCGTGGCCGGGGGCGAAGACACGGCCGGTGAACCGGTCGCGGAATGTGGCATCGGCCAGGGCCAGGCAGGGATAGGACGCGTCCCGGTCGCAGCTCGCGTAGGCGTACACGAGTTCTTCGGCCTCGGCTCCGATCACCGCGGCCAGTTCACTTCGGCGGTCCAGTGGCAGGAGTGCCGTGGCAAAGCCGTCGGTTCCGTAGAACGCGTGGCACAGGCCCGCGAGTTGTAGAGCGGGACGGGCGCCCCATGCGGCGAGCCGTTCCCGTACGCGTGTCAGATGGGCGAGGAGCGTTCCGCCCGGGTGGTCGAGGTCCTCGGCGCCGAGCTCGCGGAGGAGCGCGACGGCGCGGGTGACGGCATGAGCGACGGCATGGGGTGATGCGGACAAGGCAGGTGGTCCTCTCTGCGTGTGGTCGGCGCGACCTGCAGTGATCATCAAATGGCCCAACACCCAAGTCAATCCTAGGGTTTGCTTCGCAGGCATCAAGGTTTACCTTGGGTCCCGTGACTCTTGATGATCTCCGTGTCTTCGCCGCGGTGTGCCAGGCCGGCTCGCTGAGCGCCGTGGCCCGCGACCTGTCCTGTACGCAGTCGGCCGTGAGCCAGCATGTGAAGCGGCTCGAGCGCGAGATCGGACTCAGCCTGCTGGAGCGGCACTCCCGCGGCGTCGCGCCCACGCAGGCCGGGCACCTGCTGCGCGCGGCGGTCACCGACGGCCTCAGTGGCATCGACCATGCCCTGCGCCAGATCGAGGAGCTCGTGCGGGGTGACGGAGGCTCGGTCCGGATCACCACCGGTGCCACCACCGTCCGGCACTTCATGTCCGCGGCCGTGGTGGACTTCCGGCAGCGCTTTCCCCGGGTGAGCCTGGAGTTCCAGACCGAGAACTCCAGCCGCGGCTGCTTCGATGCCCTGGCCGTCGGCGGCCTCGACCTCGCCTGGATCACCCTGGGCACGCCGGTCCGAGGCATCGAACAACGCCCCGTCGTCGAGCTCCCCTGGGTGCTGGCCGTCCGGGCCGACGACCCTCTGGCGACCCGTACACGGATCGAACCCGACGACCTCGAGGGTGCGCGACTGATCGGCCTCCCCGAGGGCTCGACCTCCCGCTCCCATCTCGACGCCTGGCTGACGGCATCGGGGATCCGGCCGGTCTTCGACACCGGCGTCGCCGACTGGGACACCGCGATACTCCTGGCCGAACTCGGTCTCGGCCACGCCGTCGTCCCCGCTCTCCCCGGCCGGTGGGGCGGCGGGCACCCGGACCTGCGCCTGGTCCCGATCCCCGCCCTGCCGGTCCTCACCGCGGGTTGGGCGGTACGTCGCTGGGACTCCCTCTCGCCCCTGGCGCGGGCCTTCGCCGACGCCGTGGCCCATCACTGCACCGCGCCCGACGGTCGGGGCTCGGCGTCATGAGCGACCGTCCCCGCCCGGACCTGCCCACCACGATCGCCGAGATCGTCAGCTCCGGCGCCCGGTTCTTCTCCGCTCTCACCGCCCTGACGGACGCGGACATGCGTGCCGCCTCCGCGCTGCCGACATGGACCCGGGGCCACGTCGTCTCCCATGTGGCCCGCGGCGCGGACGCCTACGTCTGGTTGCTGACCGTCGCGCGTACCGGCGCCGAGCCCTCCCCGAGGGCCGGCGCCGCGGCGCTCGCCCAGGCGGTCGACGACGGTGCCGCCCGTCCCGCCACCCAACTCCTCGCCGATGTGCGCTCGTCCCTGGACCGAGTGGTCGCGGAGGCCACGTCGATGGACGCCGGAGCATGGGACACGTTGGTCACCGCCCTGGCGGGCTGGCGCCATCCGGCCTGGTACACGCTCTACCGCTGCTGGCGTGAGCTGGAGACTCACCACGTCGACCTGAACGTCGGCTACACCACGTCCAACTGGCCGACGCCGTACGTCACTTGGGCCCTGAACGACACCGTGGCCACGGTCGCCGCGCGCGGCTTCCCCGTCGCCCGCGTCGAGGCCGTCGACATCGACCGCTCCTGGACTCTCTCCCCGACCGGCCCCACGATCCGCGCGCCCGGTCATGTCCTGCTCGGCTGGCTCAGCGGGCGCCTGCCCGCCGCCTCCCTCGTCGCCGACGGCCCCGTCCCCGAGCCGCCCGGCCCGTGGCCGCTGCCCCCGACTCCCGGCTGGGGCCGGACCTCCGGCCACGGAGACCGACCAGGCGCTCGATGACGCGCGATGACGGTAGTGGGCGGGGCCCGGGGGTGTGTGTCGAAGCAAGTGGCGAGACCGGTCAGGAATCGAGAAGCCCCGGTGGCCGACCAGCCCCTAGCGTGGTGGTCATGGCAACCACCGCTTCCACCGCATCCAACACGTCCCTCGCGTCCGTCACCCTCGAGGTGGCCGACCCCGAGGCCGCCCGCCGCTTCTACACCGCCTTCGGAG
>NZ_JBEYYW010000045.1:0-49412 GCF_040645695.1 Streptomyces sp. NPDC046712
GCGGTGGGCGACACGGGAGGTACCTCCGGGGCTGCTGTGGCACGGCGGTCGCCGAGGAGGGGCGCTGAGGGGCGGCCGATGCCTCGGAGGGGCCGTGTGGACTGTTTCGATCAGGCAGTCGAGCGGGCGGCAGGAGGGCCCGAGGGCATAGGGGTGCCCTGAGGATCGGGAACGTGGGAGTTGCCCGGGTTGGGGTTTCGCGGGGTGAGCGAGCCCCGACAGGCCCTGCCGAAGACTGCATGAACGGATCGTCCACGATGCGGAAAGCAGCTTCCATATGGCTGGGTGTCCCTAGTGCCTCACGTGAAGGCGAGTGTGTCAAGACCTCCTCTCCGGGAGGCGGGTGGGGTCATGCTCTCTGGGTCCGCAGCCGCCGCCATAGCTGTTCGTCGACCCGGTCGAGGAAGGCCATAGCCTCGCGCTCGACCGCTTCTGCGGCAGCTCCGGTCCGACCGTGGTTGTCGATCCTCTGGTACGCCAGGTGGAGCTGTTCCAGGGCGCGGCGGATCTCCGCCGGCGCCACGGGGACGATCTTCGCAACGGGCTGTACGTAGTTCGGCCACCACCCGGTGACCGCCTCGCGCAGCAGCACGCGCAGTTGCCCCGTTCTGCCGCATGCGCCGACGAAGCAGGCGGGCGGCGGGCGAAGTACCTCGAACAGTGCCTGAGTCTGCCGTCCGGAGCCGCGCCAGCGGTTGCGCCGTTCCGCCTCGGTGTAGCGGCCGAGGGTCATGCCGACCTCCAGGGCCACGTGCTCCACCGTCAGTCCGAGGAGCATCCTGCACTGCAGGAGCGTGGCCGGTTCGCCGAGCAGATCACGCGGTGAGCACCACAACGCGGCTGCCAGTGCGTTGATCTGACGGGCCGTCGGCGACTCTGTGCCGAGCTCCCAGGCCAGGAGCGTGTCGGGGTGGAGGGGGTGCCCCTGGAAGGCCGAGACGGCCCAGGCGACCTGGCCATGCGTGAGTCCGAGCTGCTCTCGAACGCGGGTGGCACGGCGGGGCTCGAGCGGCGGATAGGCGGAGCTTTCGCCCTCGGGCGGGCTGTGGAGATCGTCTTGGGATGGCATAGCCGGACACCGTAGGGGCCGAGGCTGCCCCGGCCAAGACCTGCGGATTCCGAAGGCGCTCAGGACGCCGATTGACGCGCGTTGACAGCCCGAGCGGGGGCGATTGTGCGTACCTCCAAGGAATCACAGGAATCAATTGGTCTGCCTGGAGGAGTTGACGACGACCGGGGCCGTTCGTAGGGTCGCAGCCGTCCACAGTGGAAAGTTAATTCCGCAATAAGGAATCGCGCCGTTCTCCGCACCCTGGAATCCGGCACGACTTCCGTACCCCTCCGGGCAGGTCCGTCCACCTGTCCGGCTCGTCCGGCCGTGCTTCGCTCCGACCGTCCCAGCCGGGCGGTCTCTCGGAGGGACTGTCCCCATGCGCTCCCCTACGCTCTTCACGCACCACCCCACCACCCCGTCCCTCCCCGCCCATCCCGCGGACGAAGTGCTGCCCATGCGGCGGATGATCCCCGCCGCCCTGCAGCACGTGGCCAGCATGTACGCCGGCCTCGCGGCGCCCCCGCTGATCATCGGCGGCGCGATCGGCCTGACCGCTGCACAGCTCACCGGTCTGCTCGCCGCGAGCCTGGTCGTCGCAGGCCTGGCCACCGTCGCCCAGACACTGCGCTTCTGGGGTGTCGGGGCCGGGTTGCCCGTCACCAACGGCGTCTCGTTCGCCGTGGTTTCCCCTGTCCTGGCCGCTTCCGTGTCACGGGAGCAGGACACCCTGCCCCTGGTGTTCGGCGCCACCCTCGTCGCCGGGGTCGTCTGCTTCCTCCTGGCCCCGGCCTTCTGCCGCCTCCTCCGCTTCTTCCCGCCTGTCGTCAGCGGCTCCGTCATCACGCTGGTCGGCCTCTCGCTGCTGCCGGTGGCCGGGGAGTGGGCCCGGGGCGGCGACCCCGAGTCCGCCGGCTACGGCTCACCGTCCAACCTCGCGCTCGCCGCCGGAACCCTCGCATTCACGCTCCTGCTCCACCGACTCCTCAGCGGACGATTCCTGCAACGGGTGGCAATCCTGCTCGGCCTCATCGCCGGCACGGCCGCCGCGGCGCCGATGGGCAAGGTCGACTTTCACCACCTCTCCCAGGCACCGCTGTTCGCGCTCCCGGAACCGTTCGCCTTCGGCGCCCCGCAGTTCGAGGCGCCGGTCATCGCCACCATGCTCGTCGTCATGCTCGTCTCCATGACAGAGTCCACCGCGTCCCTCATCGCGGTGGGATCTGTCGTCGACAGGCCGGTCGACGCCCGGGGCATCGCGGGCAGCCTGCGCGCCCAAGGACTGGGCACCGCACTCGGCGGCACCCTGGGAGCCTTCGTGAGCTGCGCCTACGCACAGAACGTCGGCCTGGTCGCGATCAGTCGCATCCGCAGCCGGTACGCGGTCACCCTGTGCGGAGCGATCCTGGTCCTCATGGGCCTCGTGCCCGTCCTGGGCTCACTGGTCGCGCTCGTGCCGCTGCCCGTACTCGGCGGGGCGGGAGTCGTCTTCTTCGGCTCGATCACCGTCGCCGGAATCCGGACCCTCGCCAAGGCGTCCCTGGCCACCGGGCACAACGGCATCATCGTATCCGTCGCCCTCGCCTTCGGCCTCTTCCCTGTCGCATCGGCCGACTTCTACGACCGGCTCCCCGCGCCCGTCACCATGGTGCTGGGATCGGGCATCACAGCGGGATGCCTCGTCGCCGTCCTGCTCAACCTGCTCCTTAACCACTTCGGACGGGGCAGCGAAGCCAACGAGAGCCACATCCCCACCGCACAGGTCAACGCCTTCGACGGCATCGACAGCCAGGCACACCTCCCCCCGCGTCAAGTCCGACAACGCCGATGACACACGGCACGCCGCGCGACTCGTCACGCGGCGTGCTCACAGGCGCTTTTATACCCGGCCAGTCGGTTCATCTCTCTTGTGACGAGATGGCGTAGGGGACATCCGGGTGGATGTCCCCCGTGTTCGCAACTGTCCCCAGGCCCCGTGTCGTCGGCCTCTGTAGTTGCACGACGACTGAGGAGGCACTCATGACTGGGTTTCAGGCGCTCGCAACGGCTCCGACCGCGCTGTTGGATCTCGACCCGTACCGCTTCCCTGCCGCGTTCATCGACGACCGGCACGAGCAGACGTCGACGATCCGCGGGACCATGAGCGACTACCCGCTGCCCGCGCCTGCGCCCTCGAGCCGCCTGTCCATTCGGCTGGAGCCGAGCGACCGCCGCCGATTGGAACTGCACGCCGCTCTCACCACGGCAGGTGGCGCGCCCCCTGCCGGGCGACCTCGCCGCCATCGAGGCCCTGTGCACCCTGGACGACACCACCCACATCGCTCTCCGGAGGCGGCTCAGCAGGACTGGCAACGTCTGACAGATCACAAGAATCAGCCGGTCGAATCCGCCACACTCCGCCTCCCTGCCCATACCGCTGTTGATCCGGGATAGTCGGCCACTTCGTCGGCTGATCCCGGGAACGAGGTAGCAGATGAATCCCTCCTTGTGGCCAGCTCGGTGGCTGGCTTCCGCCTGCGATGACCCCACCGCATGTCTGCGTGAATGGAGACTGAGCGAACGGGGCGTAGTGCTCCTGCCGGCGGGGCGGCTCTGGGACGCCCTGGCAGTCCCGGAAACGCTGGGACACAGCCTGCTGAACGCCGTCGCCCGCTCCCGGCATCCAACAACCGGCCCGGTGCTCCGCCACAGCAGCCGTCAGGAACTCGTACTCCTGATGACTCCCGGCAGCCCCGCAACGAGGCTGGAGCGCGCCGCACGGTATCTGACAACCGGGACCTGGCTGGCCATGCCCGACCCTGGCCGCAGGGTCTCCGGGCTCTCCTGGCTCGTCCCACCCGACGGAAGTGGAACGCTCTTCTCCCCACAGGACCTGTATCCCGCACTCACGCCACGCGGGTCAGCGAAATGAAGGAAGAAGCGAGGAAGGGGACCGGCCGCGCATTCTCGAGGCGTTGGAGGTTCCTCCCCCTGCGAACTTCTGGGACTCGGCTGAGGGCTGCTCATCTCGGATACTTCTCCGCTCTCCTGCATCGCCTGGTCTGGGGCGCCCGCCACGACGTCTACCGATTAAGGGGCAGGTTGCCTGAGGCTCCAGAACCAGAGGACCGCGAGGTGTGATCGATCAGGCGGGGAGGGAGACGGGTGGCGAAGACATCGGGGACGTGCGCGTGGCTCCATGGCGGCCGACCTCACTCCGCATACCGCAGGCCCTCCCGTTCCGCCGATTCAAACGCAACTGACGACGAAGTGAGGGTGCCTGTAGTGACTTTCCGCCTTCTGGCCGTGGCAGCGTGACCTGGAGGGCGCTCACATACGCGTGAAGGAGCGGCCTCCCCACCAGTTGTTGTTCGTGATGCGAATCGTCTTCCCCGCCTGGGTGGAAGGCGCCACCTTCCAGGCGAGCAGGAGCAGCGCGATCACCGCGGTCTCGCTCCCGATCCCCGCCAATGGCGCCGTCGAGGAACTCCCCCCGCGCCCCAGGCTGCGGCGTCGCCGGCGCAGGCCACGGCCGACGCCCCTCTGGTCGGCCGGCACCCCGATCCTCGCTGAGGAAACAGTCGAGGACGTCCTCACCTTGTCGCGGCAGCTCCGACTATTCGCACTGTAGGTGGTCGGCGACAGCATGATCGACGCAACCATCTGCGACGGCGACTACGTCACTGTCAGGACGGCCGACTCCGCCGACCACGGCGACATCGTCGCCGCCATGCTCGACGGCGAAGCCACAGTGAAGCGACTTCGCCGCGAGAACGGACGGGTCTGGCTCATGCCCCACAACCCCGCCTACGAGCCGATCCCCGGCGACGAAGCCACCATCCTCGGCAAGGTCGTCGCCGTACTGCGCTCACTCTGACGGTCTTCGCCGCGGCCCGCCCCCGTCAGCAACGGTACCGCCTGCCAACAAGCAGGCGGGGCCGCGTCGAGCCTTCCCAGCTCGCCACACAGCACTTCAGCCAGTGGGCCGACGCCAGCGTGACCGCGAACCGCCGGCCTCGTTCCCATCAGCATGAAGAAGATCATCACCGTAGCCGCCATGGCGCTCTGCTCAGTCGCGATGGCTGCTCCCGCCCACGCTGACAACGACTCGAACTTCGGCAGCGGCGTCAACGCCGCCAACAACTGGAACTTCACGGCCGCCGACGTGTGCATCCAGGAGCTCGCCGTGGTGCCTGCGCTCAGCGACTGGACAGGGAACCACGCGAACAACTGCCCCAACAGCAACGTCATCGACCACTCTGGCGCTGGCCAGCCCTAACGAGCTCGTGCACGGAATCGTTCCTCACCGTCGAACGCGGCAGCCCACTGGCCTCCTGTACCGGCGAAGTACTCGGTCTGGACGATTGCGAACAGAGGCCTGTGCCTGCCGGTCACCTCGCGGACAAGGTCGTGCAGCACCGCCTCGACCGGGAACGTCACACGCTCCGAGAGGATCCCGTCGGGCACGTCAAGCTGTGCGCGGTTGCCTCGCGTTGCAGCCCAATAGGCTGAGAAGTGGTGGTCGATCGGGAACACCCTGATTTCCTCGTGTGTAAGCGCGGCACGCAGCCCCACCGACCGGGCCCGCTTGGTGTCAACCTGTCCGGCCACAACGAGAGCGCAGATGGTGTGGGACATGCCGGGCATGGTATCCGGTGGAGCGTGCGCATCGAGAGAAGGGCGGAGGTGGCCTTGAGCGAGGAAATCGAGGGGGCGGCGGAGGAGTTCGAGCGTTCGGCGAACTGGCTGCGGAGCGAGTTGAGGGCCGTCGCAGCCGCCGTCGCGCCGGGCGTGGAACCTGAGGTCGAGGAGCGGATTCAGGAACGGCGGACCACGCGCGGGGCCATGGGGAGCCAGTTCACGATGCATAAGACTCTTCCCGGCGCTCCCCGTGCACGTGCGGCCGCCTCCGACGCTCTGGTCGCGACAGGCTGGTGCATCGAGGTCGGCGAGGGCGCCTGGGGACCCACCCTGAAGGCACAGCGCGACGGGTTCGAGGCAGGTCTCTTCAGCCAGCCGTTCGGCGGAGTGGGCGTGTGGGGCAAGGCGCCCACCGTATGGTTCCACGCCCACTGGACACGTCCGCCGCGTGCGGCCACGCCACAGACGATGCTGCCCGGCTACCGGCTGTGCCACATGTGTGACGGTTGGGGCACATGCGTCGAATGCGAGGGCCTGGGCTTCATGGACGGCCAGCGCTGTATCGAATGTGGTCTCGGAATGGATTGCTCGTACTGCGGGGGCACCGGCCAGCAGCGCATCAACAGCTGACCGGCCAGGTGAGCGCCGGGGCAGGTCGGAAGCCGGCCGGTCACCGACTGGCCGGTGGCGCTCGGGCTACGCCGGAAGGCGCCGTGAGCCGGGTCGAGGACCGCCAGGACGTCCCGCACTTCGGCACTCCGGCCCACGAAGACCTCCACCGCCGCCTCGTCGGCCGACAGAACAGGTTCGGCAACCGCCATGGGCCAGTCGGCCCATAGGGGTGATGGACCTCCGCCACATGCAGGTCCCGGAGGGCCACGAAGTTTCGCCCACCAACCGTCGCGACGGCATCAAGGTTCACAAGCGGCGATGACGGCCTCCCGGAATCAGTCTCTCGAGACGGCCCGCCATCCGACCCAGGCACCGCCATGGGACCTGCTGAGCGCGACGGCTCCCTCGCCGCATCCGACGCCCCCACTGACCGCGAGCCCGTCAGCGCTCGGTGATGTTCAGGTCCCGCCCGGCCAGATAGACCCGACCTTCATCACCGGCATGACCCTCCAAGCGCTGAGAGCCGATGACCTGACCATCAGTGGAAACGTCACGACGTCCTCCGTGTTCATCGCGCTGGTCGCCCGGCTCGTCCACGACGCGGCCCACAGGCTTGGCTGGTCCCACTGGCAACGCCGCCACCAGGCCCGATCCCAGGCCAGCCACTACCAACGACAAGCAACCCAGATACATGAAGATCTCGATCTACAGCCGGAGTACCAGAGCGGCCCTTGCCCGCTCGAAGGCAGATGCATCATCCGGCTGGGCTGAACGTCAGTCGCTCTACCTGACCGGGTTCGAACGTCCGCTGGATCCGCTTGCCGTTGACGACGAGTCGGAAGGCTTCCGCGTCCCCCAGGACGAGGTCGATCCTTTCCTCGTCCGTGAAGGTCTGAGTGCGGCCCGCCCCCAGAAGGCCGTCGAAGAGCGACCGCCCGTCCGAAGCCTTGGCCGAGAGCCAGGCGTCCCGCTTCTCGGCACTGACCACGACCGTGACCTTGGCCAGGGGGCTGATTCCGGTAGTGGCCGGGGGAACCTGCAAGGACGGCGACGCCGAGACGGAGGACGTGCCGGTGGCCGAGGACTCCTGGCCAGGACCCGGCGCGGCGGTCGAGGGGGTGCCCCGGTGGTCGTCCTTCTGTGTGAGGAGATACGTGCCGCCAGCGAGTGCGCCGATCACGGCCACGGCCACAAGCACCGTGGAGAGGCCGCGTCTGCGTGACGGCCTGGTCGGGCCGGGCCGGTCGTCCTCGGGTCCGCTCGACCCCGTCGGGACGGCCACGGTGGGCGTGTACGGAGCCGAGCCTGGTACGAACAGGTCCAGGAGCCTTGCGGGCGTGGGCCGATCGGCGGGTTCCTTGGCCAGACAGGCGGCCACCACGGGACGCAGCCGCTGCGGCACCGCAGACAGGTCCGCAGGCTCGTGCACCGAGCGGTACATCAGAGCCATCGGCGTGCCGGTGCCGAACGCACTACCGCCCGCCGCCGCCACCAGCACGGCGCCGAGCGCGAACACATCGGCCCCACCGTCGACCTCGGAGCCCTGGGCCTGCTCGGGCGCGAGGAACCCTGGGGTGCCGAAGGCGGCTCCGGTGGAGGTCAGCCGAGTGGACTCGACGGCCCGCGCGATTCCGAAGTCGAGGACGCGGGGACCATCCTCGGCCATGATGATGTTGCCCGGCTTGAGATCGCGGTGGACGAGGCCGCAAGCGTGAATGGCCTGCAACGCTTCCGTCAGGGCGGCCCCCAGCAGCCGCAGTCGGCTCTCGTCCATGGGCCCGTGCTCCGCGAGCAGCCCGCTCAGAGTGGGACCGGGAACGTACGCGGTCGCGAGCCAGGGCGCCTGGGCTTCCGGGTCGGCGTCCACGACCGGAGCCGTGTGGAACCCCCCGACCTTGCGCGCTGCAGCGACCTCCGCACGGAACCGCTCACGAAAATGCGGATCGGCGGCCAGCTCGGGACGGGCCACCTTGACGGCCACCGGACGGCCACCCCGCGACCGCGCCAAGTACACCGTTCCCATCCCGCCCGCGCCGAGCTCCCGCTCCACGACGTAGCTGCCGATACTCTCTGGCAGGCCCGACTCAGGCCCCATATCCTGCACGGCCACTCCCCCACGTGATACAGCGCACCAGTATGACCGACCGACACCCCGGGCGCTGGCGAGGGGTAGGGGACGCCGCGAGCCGCGCATCGCCCGTCGAGGAGCTCCGCACGGATTCGGGCTACCAGCAGATGCTGCGGCAGCCCCCCGAGCGGTCCGACGCCGCCGTCGAGCGGTTCGAGCAGGCGATCTCGCGCTGCACTCCGAGGCGGAGCGCCTGTCCTTCCCTCACCAGGTGGCCAACGCCCGGCAGTTCGCCGCCGCCATGGCCGGTCGCCGCGGGGACATCGTGCGCGCCGAGGCGGAGCTTCGCGCGCGGCGCTGAAGGACGTGGACGCCTCCGATCGGCCCTGGCGGGGCTCGCGTGCGCGCTGCCTGCTCGCCCAGATCCTGAGGGCGAAGGAGGAGCAGGCGGAGGCGGCGGAGCTGCTGCACCGGGCGCTCGCGGACGCGGTCCGGTACGACGACGCGGAGTTCCCGACGGCGCCGACGTACGCGCTGCTCGGCCACGCCTGCTCCCACATGGCTGACTTCGCCGGCACGGTGCGCCATCTCTCGGAGGCCGCCACACGGTTCGACCAGGCCGGTCAGCACAACGAGGCCACCGACGTACGGCTCCAGCTGGCGGAGGTCCTGGCGCGCACCAGGCACCAGGCCGACGCGGTGGCGGTGCTGGAGTCCGTCCTCGCCGACGGAGCGTACGCCGGGGTGGATGAGCAGATGCTCGCCCCAGACCCGGCTGTCGCTGGCGGGCGGGCTGCGGGAGCTGGAGGAGTACGTGCCCGCGGCGGAGGAGTTCCTGCGGCTGGCGGACCTCGTCGCCACGTGGGAGGACCGCGCGCTCCACACGATGGTGGCGGCCGACGCGGCCACCGCCCGGGCGATGGCGGACTGTTGGGAACGCGGCGGGCGCCGCGTACGAGCGCGCCGCCGCCTCGCACGCCGAGGCGCCGAACCCGTCCGTGATCACGCACATGATGTGCGAGTTCGCGCATCTGGTCACGATGGCCCGGGAGGCCGAGGGCTTGGAGGCGGCGCTGGACCATCTGGCGCAGGCGGACGCCGTCGTGGCCTCCGTTCCGGACGGCAGGGAGGGCTTCGCGCCGTGGTTCGAGCGCGGCACGGTGCACTACCGTCGCGCCCGTGCGCCGGCGCAGGCGGAGCGGTTCGAGGGGGCTCTGGACGAGGCGCAGGCCGCCACCGTCGCGCACGAGCAAGGCGGGGAGGACGGCGAGGTGTCGCGCGAAGAGGCGGTCCGCATCGGCGCATTGGTCGAGGGGCAGGGCCTCGAGCACTTCAACGAGGCCGTCGCGCGGCTGACGACGGCGGCGGCGCGCTGTCGCAAGGCGGGGATTCCGGATGCCGCCCAGATCTTGGACGCACTGCGTGAGGACTACATGTCCCGGTAGGAGTTGCGCGCGCAGGGGGTGTCTCCGGCCCCTGGGTTCCCGGGTCCCGGCCGTGGTGCACGGCGGCCCGGGGACGCGTCCCGGCGTTGTCGGAGCGCGCTGATAGCGTGCCGCATCCGAGCTGGAACGATCACAAGGGGACGACAGCGTGCAGGAAGTGGCGCATCACGAGGTCGGCGAGGAGCGCATCGCGAAGGCGCTCGACGACATCGAAGGGCGGGCGTGGGGCCGGTGGCACAGCATGCGCTACGACTCCGTCTCCCCCAGGAGAATTCGGGAGTTCGCCGACGAGCTCCTCGACCACGTCGCCGCGCGTGCGTTGAAGGATCCCACGCTCGATGACACGGCGCGTTCCGCCCTGCGGACGGCAGCGGAATGCCACCTGGGCGTGCTGAGCATCGACTGCTGGCCCAACGGCGACCAGGAACTCGTCTTCCCGCTGGCGCACAACCAGAAGCTCACCAGCGAGGAGATCGCCTTCCGGGACGTCGTCGACGAGCCGCCCACAGTCCGTGGCTGGCTGGACACGTTCGCGACGTGCCTGGTCAGTGGGCTGGTGTGGGACTGGCAGCGGGTCACCGGACTGCTCCTGCGGGACGACTTCGCCTCCGAGATCCACAAGGGAGCGCCGTACTCAGAGTTCACCCCGACATCGGAGCCGGGAGAACTGGCCGCGATGGACGCGCTGTGCCTCTATCTGACCGAGTCGAACGGGCACCTGCCCCGCGACTGGCCGACGGTGCCCCTGCGCAAGCCGGACGCGGAGGAGCGCGCCCAGGCGGCCGGACGCCTGGACACCGTCGGCGCCCTGACGCCGGACCAGCGACTGCTGCGCGTCCTCCTCGACGACGACCGCCACGCCTTCGAACAGGCCCTCGCGGCCCGTCTCGTCGAGTACCGCGAGAGCGTGGGCGCGGACCCGGCCCCGAGGACCCTGCTGCCCCTCGACATCCTCGCCCTGGCCGCCCTCGCGGTCCAGACGCACGGCTGGGAACTGGACGTCCGCTCCGGCTACCTGCCCCAGGCTCTCCTGGGGACGACGGACGCTCTGCAGCGCGCGGCATCGGCGGGCGAGAACAACCTCGGCGTGTGGCACGCGAAGTAGTCGTCCGTACTCCCCCGAGGGGGGCAGACGGCCCGGGTTCCAGGGCCGCCGGCGGGCCCGCCGTGCGAGCTTGCGGCGGCCTCCCGCCTGGCGTGCCTCAAGGCAGCTCCCCCTCGATGAGGTCGGCGGCGCGCTGCGTCCCGCCCTCGCGGGCCATGCGCTCCTGGATCTCGCGGCTGTGGCGGAGCTGCGTTTAGGGGCGTGTACCGATAGTCGTTTGGTCCGCTTGTCGGACACGCCTACCCTCTGGCCCATGATCCAGATGAGGCATGACGGGTTGCGCAGCTATCAGGTGGGGCCAGTACAGGCGGAGCTTCGCGCGCTCACGGTAAGTGACGATCGTGAAGGTATGCTCGAAGGGACGCCGCACCTACACCGTCGCTTTCGTCTGATGGGCATCGAGAAGGCGATGGCAGCGACGCCGCATTTGTATGTGCACGATCTCGACAAGCTCCGAGCCGATGCGGAGGGGCGGGTCGAGGAGTGGCTGCCGCGAGAGGCGGTTCATGCTCGACTGACGTCATGGTGGAAGCCTGAGAACAGTGCAGAGCTTGGGCACACGGAGCTCTCGGTGATGTGGTTCCAAACGGCTGCGCAGGATCCCTTCGCCCACCTGGCCACGATCGTGCGTCCCCTGGACTGGGCTTCACTTGCCAGGTTTATCCCTTTCGAGGACTAGGTGTCTATTGAGTGTGCCGGTCACAGCCATTCGTTGATGGCCGCTACGAGGACGGTCGCCTCGTAGCGACCGCGCGTTTGGCGTACCTCGTGGCCACAGCGCGGTGTCTCTTGAGGCGGTTGATGCCGCACTCGACCGCGTGCCGAGCCTGGTAGTCCTGCGGGTCGAGCTTTGGCGGCCGACCGCCGCGCGAGCCACGTTTCTTGCAGCTGCGTGACTGATCGGCCTTGTCCGGGATGGTGCAGCGGATCCCGCGCCGCCGCAGGTAAGCGCGGTTCTTCCGGGAGGCGTACGCCCTGTCGGCGCGAACACGATCCGGCCGGGTGCGCGGCCTTCCCGACCCAAGACGCGGGGCACCGACCTTGTTCAGGACAGGTTCGAACTGAGGGAATCGCCCGGGTCGGGGCCGGCGCGCAGGACGGTGTGCTCGCCGCGGCCAGGGCTAGTGAGCGGCGTGGAGTCGGCCTACCGGCACGGGGGCCGGGCAGACCCAGCTGAACGCGGGTGGTCCGCCGCCGCAGGAAGCGTGCCCCGATCGGGTCAGTGCGGCCTGGTGGACTCCGCCGCTCGGACCGCGGACCATACTGGTCGAGCACTGATCACCCACTGGACGGTTCCATGGCCATGAGCAGCTCTTCATCGACCACTTTCCCCGACACCGTGTGGCTCGGGCGGGGGCGCCACATCGGGCCCGAGGCCGAGCGGGACGTCCGGCGCAACCTGATCGCCCTCAAGGCGGCCGGGGTGATCGACGACTTCCTGGACCTCGACCCGATCGAGGCGGCCCGCTCGACCGATCTGTTCCCTCGGGATGAGTCCGCCGACGCCGGCCCGTCTGCCCGCCGGCTCTTCGAGGCCCGCTGGCGCGTGGCCGACGGTGTCACGGTGCGCGCTCAACTGACCACGTACGGGTCGGAGTCCCGACGCGTCGAGAGCTTGGGCGTCACATGGGCGCTCGCCGCCGAGGCGGAGCGGGCGTGGGAAGCGAGCTGGCCCTCACCCGCCACCATGTTCTGGCCCGACAGCGACCAGGTCGCCTGGGATCACGAGACGGTGCCGGGCGTGCGTCTGCGGACGACGAACCGCCTGCCGAAGGACGACGGCGAGTTGCGGCGCCTGCTGCGGGGCTGCACCCGGCAGAGCTGGTTCATCCATGTCGTGGTGCACGAGGCGATGACGCCGGACGCGCGGGGGCAGCGGCCGATCACAGCGTTCCTGCCACCGAGCCTGCGGCACCAGGTGGTCGAGCACCGGGCCACGCCGGAGCAGGCGCTGATCGCCGACTTCGCGATGAAGCGTGAGCTGGGCGTGGGGCTACCGCGCGGCGGGGCCGTCGTCCTGCCCCCGACGCCGCAGGTCCCGGGCTACGACGCGGAGCGCTTCACCGTACGCGATGTCTTCCTGGACGGCACGGAACCGACCGAACTCCTCCAGAGAATCACGGAGTTCGCCTCACTGCCGCGACCGCTGCCGGCCGACGCCGAACAGGTCCTGACACGACTGCGCCAAGGCTGGCACCTGCTCACCCCGGACGAGGAGCTTGTCCACGCACGGGCCATGGTCACCAGGTATGCCAAGGAGCTCGAGGCCATGACGGCATCCTGTGACCTGTACCGTGAGGCGGCCGAGTCGGCGCTCGCCGCGCTCGCCGAGGCAACCAGCGGCAACGACGCGTCCCGGACGCCCACGCCGGCTGCGGCCGAGCAGGACACCTCACCGCTGAAAGCCCTCACGAAGAGGCTCGCCCTCTTCCGCAGCCCGAACCGATAGAGGGCCGGAGGGGAGATCCAGCGCCGTCCGCACGATCGGTGCAATTGACAGGAGAGCGAACGGCACCACGAAACCCAGCCACGGACCCCCGGGCTGCCCGTAGGGGCGGCTCGTGCTCTCGGGCTGCTCGGATTCCGGGTCCCGTGCACCAGCGGCAGCAGTACCGTCAGGCCCAGGCAACGGCGTCCTCGACGGGCACGCGGGGCAGGCGCGGGAACCACGGGTCGGGACCGGGGTGACCGATGTTGACCACCAGATGCGAACGCCAGCTGGTGCCGGCGAAGAACTCCTCGTCCACGCCGGCCTCGTCGAAGCCCGCCATAGGACCGGCCGCCAGCCCCGCCGCGCGCACGGCGAGGAGGAAGACCCCGGTCTGCAGTGCCGAGTTGTATGCAGCGATGGTCTCGCGCGTCGATCTGGGCGGCGAACGACGTTCGCAACATGTCGCCGCGGGCCGGGAAGACTGTCGGCATCTGCTCGTGGAAGTCGACGTCGTACGCCAGGATCGCCACGGCCGGCGCACTGAGCGTCTTGGCCCTGTTGCCCTCGTCGAGATGCCGGACGAGTCGCTCCTTGCCCGCTCGGGTGCGCACGAAGAGCGCGCGCAGAGGCTGGCCGTTTGCGGCGCTCGGCGACCAGCGGGCCAGTTCCCAGATCGCGGCGAGTTCGTCGTCGGCAACGGCCGTTGCGGCGAAGGTGTTCGCGGTGCGGGCCTCGGTGAACAGCGTCTTTCGTCCGGCCTCGTCAAGGACATCGAGGCGGGTCGGCGGTTCGCGGTCGGTCGTGCTCTTCTCTCTTACTTCGGTTGTGCGGATGGTGTGGTGCCGGGGCGGGTCGACCGCCCCGGCACCACTCCCGTGGGACGGGGCTTGCGGAGCCGGGCGGGGCAGAAGGACCAGGTGCTGTCACCTGAGCCTGTGGTCCTCTGGCCGACTCATGTGTGGTGTGCTGACCGCCTGTTCCGCTCCGCGCCCAGGCGGGCGAAGTAGGCGATCAGATCGGGGTTGTCGACCGCCGCGGGGTTCAGGACCTGCTCGGCGCGGTCACCCTGGAGCAGGCGCTTGACCGGAACCTCCAGCTTCTTGCCGGTCTTCGTGTGCGGGAGACCCGGTACGGCGAGGATCTCGTCGGGGACGTGGCGGGGTGAGGCGCCGACGCGGATGGCGTCGCGGATACGGTCGCGCAGGGAATCGTCCAGGCCGACCCCGTCGGCGAGGACCACGAAGAGCGGCATCCAATAGCCGCCGTCGGGTTCCTCAGCGCCGATGACGAGCGCCTCGGTGATCTCGGGGAGGCGTTCGACGACATCGTGGATGTCGGCACTGCCCAGGCGGACGCCGTTGCGGTTGAGGGTGGCGTCGGAGCGGCCGTGGACGATCATCGAGCCGTGCGAGGTGAGGGTGATCCAGTCGCCGTGCCGCCACACACCGGGGTAGGCGCCGAAGTAGGCGTCGCGGTAGCCGCTGCCGTCGGGGTCGTTCCAGAAGTACAGCGGCATGGATGGCATGGGCCGGGTGACGACGAGTTCGCCGACCTGGTCGAGGACGGGGGTACCCGTCGCGTCGTAGGCGGCCAGCGCGACGCCCAGGTTGGGAGCGGACAGCTCCCCCGCCCAGACGGGGGTCGTGGGGGCGCTGCCGGCGAAGGCGGAGACGACGTCCGTGCCGCCACTGGTGGAGGCCAGCTGGATGCGGGCGCCCACGTGGTCGCGGACCCAGGGGTGGGCGGAGGCGGGCAGAGCGGAGCCGGTGGAGCCGATGACGCGGATGGCCGACAGGTCGTGCAGGGAGGGTTCGATGCCCAGCTTGGCCATGGCCAGCAGGTACTGGGGGCTGGTGCCGAAGACGGTGACCTTGTGGCGGGCTGCCAGCTCCCACAAGATGTCCGGTCGCGCGAGCGGTGCCGGGCTGCCGTCGTAGGTGCAGGTGGTGGCCCCTGTGAGCAGGGTGGAGACGACCAGGTTCCACATCATCCAGTGGGTGGTGGTGTACCACAGCAGGCGGTCCCCGTGGCCCAGATCGGTGTGCAGGCCGAGGATCTTGAGGTGTTCGAGCAGGACGCCGCCGTGGCCGTGGACGATGCCCTTGGGCGGCCCGGTGGTGCCGGAGGAGAAGACGATCCAGAGGGGGTGGTCGAACGGTACGGGAGCGAAGGCGAGGTGCTCGGTGCGGGCGGCCGCGTCCTCCCAGGGAACCGTCGGCCTTGCGTGCCGGGCCTCGGGCCAGCCAAGGCCCACGTGGTCCACGAGGATCGTGGCCTTCAGTGTCGGCAGCGCGTCGGCCAGTTCGAGCGAAGCGGCACGGCGGTCGTGTGTGGTGGCGTTGAACAGGTAGCCGTCCGCGGTGATGAGGACGGTGGGTCGGATCTGGGCGAAGCGGTCGGCGGCGGCCTTGGGGGCGTAGTCCTGGCCGCACACTGACCACACCGCGCCCAGGCTGACGGTGGCGAGGAAGGCGATGATCGCGTGCGGGGTGTTGGGCAGGTAGCCCACCACCCGGTCGCCGTGTCCGACGCCCAGCTCGCGCAGGGTGGCCGCGACGGAGGCGACTCGTTCGCGCAGCTGCCGGCCGGTGATTTCGTAGCCGGATCCCGTCTCGTCCAACGCGGTGATCGCGGGGGCGTCCGGTTGCAGGTTACGCAGCGCGTGGTGGGCGTAGTTCAGGGTGGCGCCGGGAAACCAGCGGGCGCCCGGCATGGTCTCCTCGGCCAGCACCTGCTCGTACGGCGTTGCCGCGTCGATGGCGAAGTACTCCCACAGGGCAGCCCAGAAGCCTTCCAGGTCGGTGACCGACCAGCGGTACAGGGCCGGGTAGTCGGTGGGGTCCTGGATGCCTTCGGCGCCCTGGTGCCGGGCCGCCCATCGGGCGAAGTCGGCGATGCGGCTGCCGGCGGCCGCATCCGGGTCGGGGGTGAAGAAGGGTTCCGGATTCGGCGGGGGGTGCGGGGTGCTCATCGTGTGGTGCTCCTTGGCAGCGTTGCGGGCCGGCCCTCGGCGGAGCGACGGGCTGTGTGCATCAGTGGTGCCCAGGCGGCGGTGTCGGTGAAGTCGCCGGTGCCGGCCGGGACGGTGTCCATCACGACGCGGTCGGGACGCAGCAGGACGGCATCCGACCGGCCGCGCGAGAGCCAGGCGGCCAGGGTGCCGTCGTCGTCGAGTTCGTCCACGCGGATCACGCGTGCGCCCAATGCGGTGGCCACGGCCGTCACGTGCGGGGTGGGGGCCACGGTGGTCAGGACGGCGAAGTCCTCCCCGAGGACGTCGTCCAGGCGCATTCGCCTGCCGTCGGTGATCACCCACGGCTGCGGGCACGAGGTGCCGGCGAGTACGCGGCCTACCAGCCGGGGGCGGCGCCGTACCAGTGGACCGGCGGTCAGGGCCGGGCTGAGATCGCGGCCGACCGCCGCTGCCACACCGGGGATGCGGCAGGCCGTTCCCACGACGGCCCGGCGGATCGCCGCGGCGCGATCCTGGCCGCCGGTCATGGCCCAGCCGACGGTGACCGCGACGCGGATCAGGTGGCGGGCGTGCGGCTTGCGTTCGCTCTGGTAGGTGTCCAGCAGTGCGTCGTCCGCACCCTGTTGGAGAACGCGGGCGAGCTTCCAGGTGAGGTTGTGGGCATCGCGCAGGCCCGCGCACAGCCCCTGCCCGATGAACGGAGGGGTCAGGTGAGCGGCGTCACCCAGCAGGAAGACGCGGCTCTGGTGCCACCGGTCGGCCAGGCGGGCCCGGAACGTGTACTGCGCCTGCCGGATCACCTCGAAGTCGTCGCACGACGAGGCATCAGCCGGCAGGTCCACCCAGGGAGCGACCAGCTCGCGCAGGCGATCCAGCCCCTCCGGGCCGTCCAGGGGCTCGTGGCCGGGCAGCCGGAACTCCCAGCGGTAGCGGTCCTCACCGACGCGCATGAAGGTGGCCGGCCGGGTGGGGCAGCAGATCTGCTCCGCGCCTTCCCAGGTGCGCACCCGGCGGCTGGTGCGCACGTCGATGACTCTCCAGCTCTCCTCGAAGTGCAGGTCCTCCCATACGGCCCCGATGGCGTCGCGGGTGAGACTGCCCGCGCCGTCGCAGCCGAGAACGGCATCGGCCCATATGTGCTCCACCTCGTCGCTGCCGTCGCGGCGGAAGGCGACCCGGACCGGGCCCGCCGAACCGTTCGGTCCTTCGATGTCCTGGGTGACGGACACTGCCTCCACGCCGCCTCGCAGCTCGCACTCCGGGCGGCGCGCCAGAGCCTGGCGGAGCAGGCGTTCCAGCTCGGGCTGGTCGAACATGCTGGTCTGCGGAAAGCCGTGACGTCCGTGCGCGGAGCGAGGGAACTCGGCGATCACGCGGCGCCGGGCGTCCAGCAGCCGCAGCCCGCGCGCCGGGCGCGCGATGGCGGCGAACTCCTCGTGGACACCGACACTCTGCAGGATCCGACGGATCTCGTCGTCCACGACGACGGCACGCGGCAGGGGGTAGACGTCCCGGTGACGTTCCAGGACGATGCTGCGCACCCCGTGGCGGGCGAGCAGGAGGGCGGCCGTGACTCCGACAGGCCCCGCCCCGATGATCAGCACCGGTATCCGGGAGGCGGCGCTCACGTCGCGTCCCTCACAGGGGTCTGCTGCTCCCCGAGGTCGATCCGTCCGTCCGGCGTGGCGATCGTGGCGGTGATGAGGTCGCCTTCGCGCAGATAATGGGGGTTCTTGGCCTGGCTGTTGAAGAACGCCTTCCACTTCATTGCGGGCGGCAGCAGAGCCCCGATCTTCTCGATCGGTTTGGGCGGGGCCTTGAGGGCCGTGCCGCCGGGGGTACCGGTCAGCAGCAGATCGCCCGGATCGAGGGTCTGGAAGCGGGCGAGCAGGGTGAGCGCCTGTGCGGGCCGTACGATCATGTCGGCGAGGGTGCGGTCCTGGCGCGGTTCGCCGTTGACCGACAGCCTCATTCGCAGGTTGAGCAGATGAGCGAAGTCCTCGGGCTCCAGCAGAGCCAGGTAGGGGCCTGTCGGTGTGAAGGTCGGATAGGACTTGCTCTCGTAGAACTGGGTCTTGGTCAGCTGGACGTCGCGGGCGCTGACGTCGTTGGTCAGGACGAGTCCGGCGACGTAGCGCGGCAGGTCCTGATCCTCGACGACGGTGCCCACGGACAGGGTCGCGCCCATGACCAGGCCGAGTTCGATTTCGTAGTCGAGGAACTTCACGTGTGTGGGGCGGACGATCGCCTCGTGCGGACCGCTGACCGAGCCGGAGGCCTTGCGGAAGAAGGTGGGCGGGATCTCGCCGGTGAAGCCCGAATCCTTGGCGTGACTGCGGTAGTTGACCATCTGGGCGACCACCCGGCACGGGGTGGTGACCGGCGGCAGCGCCACCAGGTCGGCGGCGGGCGTGCCGCTCTCGGCGGAGGCGGCGGCCTCGCGGACCGCCTCGCGGTCGGCGAGCAGTTCGGCGGTGGTGACCGCCTTGGTCTCGACGGGGACGGCGCCGCCCTCCCTGACGACCCACCAGCCGTCGGTGGTGCGCAGAACGTTGGTGCTCATGAGCTCATCGCTTTCATCAGGCCCAGCAGGCGTGCGGGGTCGAGTTCGTTGTCGCCGCGAAGGGCTGTCATGACCTCGCGGAGCTTGGCGGGGGACGGGTTCGTGCCCAGGAAGTCGCGGGTGACCGGCGGGCCCCACTGAGCCAGGCCGCTCGCCGACATCGGCGCCCAGCCGGGCTCGAGGTCGCAGGAGAACAGGTCGCCGTCGGCGAAGTGCTCCAGCATGAAGTGGTCGGGGTCGCGCCAGTAGTCGAAGAGCTGGCTGCCCTGGATGTGCCGGCCGATGCCCCAGCTGCGCCGGTAGCCGCGCTCGGCGAGGTATTCGCCGCCTCCGGCGATCGCGTCGAGGTCGGTGACCTGGTAGGCGGAGTGGACGTAGCCGTTGCCCGGCCCCAGGTGCATGGCCAGCGTGTGGTGGTCCACGGCCAGGCTGCCCTGGTCGCAGCGGATGAACGCCATGGTCGGACCGCGGTCGCGCTGCCCGTCCAGGAACAGGAAATCGCTGACGATCATCCCGAGGGTGTCCAGGTACCAGTCCAGGGCGCGGGCGAACACCCGTGTCTCCAGCACCACGTGGCCCAGCCGCTGGATGCGGGACGGTTCACGGGGCGGTCGCTGGGTGGCGTTCGTGCGCCGGTGCTCGGTACCGAAGTTGAGCAGCAGGGGCTGCTGCTCGCCCAGCGCGGGCAGTTGTTCGGCGCAGTGGACGACCTGGACCGGGAAGCCCGAGGGATCGAGCAGGGTGACCGCGTGTCCGCCTCCGGGTACGCCGATGTTTCTCACGGCACTGCCGGTGGCGCGGGCCAGTCGGTCCAGGTCGCTCCGCTCGGCGGCGCGGAACGCGGGCCCGATGAAGCGGGAGGCGTTCCCGCGCCGGATGACCATGCAGGGTGAGCCCGCGAACGTGCCACGCAGCCACAGCTCCCGTTCGGTGCGGGCTGCGATCGCGAAACCGAAGTCACGCGCGAACACCTCGGCCCGGTCCAGATCAGGCTTCTCGAACTCGAGCCAGGCCAGGTCGGCCACCTTGATCACGGGATTCCGGGCGCGCCCTGGGCGTTCGCCCCGGAGGGCGCCCTGCTCGCTGTGAAGGTCTTGGTGGGGCGTCTGGTGGTCGGCCCTGTTAACAGGGGTGTGGGACATGGTGTCCTCCAAGCAACACTGCTGTAATGAGGAAATCATCAATGTTGGCGCTTCTCATCGTCAATAGACCAAGACGAAAGAATTGATAAATCCATCAGTCATGGAGGACTCATCGTCACGGTTGCTAGACTCGCCGTATGCCGACGTCAGCCCCACCCAAGAACCGCTTCGAGCGGCGCCGCGCCGAGACCCGTCAGGCGCTCGTCCGTTCGGCTCGGCAGATCCTCGCCGAGACCGGGGACACCAGTGCCAGCATCCAGACGATCGCCGAGCGCGCCGACGTGGGTTTCGGCTCCTTCTACAACCACTTCGAGTCGAAGACGGAGCTGTTCGACGCCGCGGTTTCGGACGCCCTGGAGGAGTTCGGACAGGTCATCGACGAGCGCGTCCAAGGGATCGATGACCCGGCCGAACTCGTCGCGGCGGGCTTCCGGCTGACTGCTCGGATGGCCGACTCCCATCCGGAACTCCTGCGGATCCTGCGCGATCGTGGTCTGGCCCACATTCACTCCGACCGGGGCCTCGCCCCACGAGCGTTGCGCGACCTCGAGATCGGCATCGCCTCGGGCCGCTTCACCTGCGCCGGCGCGACCACCGCTCTGTCCGCCGTGGGCGGGACCCTGATGTCCCTCGTCGCGCTGCGGCTGGCCCGCCCCGACCTCGATGGCGACGTGGCCGCCTCCGAGTTGGCCGAGATGGTCCTGCGCATGCTCGGCGTCCCTGCCGACGACGCCCACGAGGTCACGCGGCGCCCCCTGCCCGAGCTCACCTGAGCCCCGGAACCCCGTTGGAGCCGGCGCTCCTCCAGCACCGGCTCCTACTCATCCCTGCCCTGAGGCAGGGACGACTCCCTGGCAGCCGTCAGGGGACCAGGATGAGACGGATCGGGTCGCCGATCTTGCTCTGAAGCCGGTCGACCGCATCGGCCGCGTCGGCCAGCGGGATGTGGTCGGTGATGGACGGGGCCAGGTCGAGACGGCCGGCCGCGGCCAGCCGCACCAGTCTCAAGCCGTCGAGGTGCCTCCGGCGAGTGGTGGCGACGAGCCCACCGATGGCGGGGCAGAGCCGCGCCCGAGCTGCCAACGACGGCGGGTGCACAACCAAGGGCAAGGCTGGTTTCGGCGAGGGAGTAAGGATGTCTCCAGGTGAGGCATCGGAGCACGCGGAGAGATCACGGCTCAGCCGGTTGACCGTGGAAAGGGAGCGAGACATCTACGAGGCTGTCCTGACCCTGCTGCGGGAGGTCGACTACGACGCGCTGACCATGGACAACGTCGCCGCCCGAGCCAGGGCGAGCAAGGCGACGTTCTACCGTCGATGACAGGGCAAGCCGCGGTTGGTGGCGGCGGCAGTGCGGCATCGAACCCCCGATGAGGGCGACTCCCCGGACACGGGGTCCCTGGCGGGCGATCTGCACGAGATCGCCAGGAGGGCGGTCGGAGCCGACCTCCAGGATGATCTCGTGCTGCTGCGGGCACTCAGCGGCGCGAAGCAGGCCCATCCTGAACTGGCGGACGCCATGTACCAGAGCAGGGTCAAGCCCGAGCTGGAGACGATGCGCACGGTGGTCGAACGCGCCCTCGACCGTGGCGAGTTGACGCCGAAGAATCCGGCGCTCGGCTTTCTGCCGCACCTCATCGCCGGGGCGATCCTCGCCCGACCGGTCGTCGAACGCGCCGAAGCAGACGTCGAGTTCCTCACCCGCTACGTGGACGCCGTGGTCCTGCCGGCGCCGCTGAGCACTGACGCCCCCTGAACCGGTGGGGCGCATGAAGCAGGTGGCATCGCCGAAGCCGGGCTGGGCATCGATCGTGGCAGACACCTCGACGACCACGTCACTCGCGCGTTTGTGCGGCACCCCGGCAGCGATCAGGGTGGCAACGACGAGGGGGGCGGCATCAGAACGGCGGAGAGCTACCTGACCGCCGCCCTCGCACCGCGCTCCGGCGTGGGAGGCGAGGTCGCCGAGCCGCCGGACGAGCAGTTTCCCGTCGTCACCCCTGACCGGGCCCGGCCTCCGTGCGACAGGGGCCCCGGCCGTAAGCTCGGGGCATGGTGGGTACGCAGTCGGACGGGGCCACGCGAGGGCCGGGGCGCCCGCGAGAGGAACGGGTCACGGCAGCCGTTCTCAGCGCGGTCGTGGAGATGGTCCACGAGCAGGGGATCGGGGCGGTCACGATGGACGCCGTCGCGGCACGGGCCGGAGTGAGCAAGCCCGCCATCTACCGACGGTGGCCCACCAAGCAGGATCTGATCATCGCCGCCGCGGAAACCCGCATCGGCATTCTGTCCGTGCCCGACCTGGGCGACTTCCGGGCCGAGCTCCGCTTCGTACTCACCGCCCGACTGGAGGCCTACCGGCTGCCGGGTACGGACCGGCTGATCGCGGGCCTCATCGGGGCTGCTGCCGAGACGGGCGCGGGGCGTGGCCAGTACGCGGAGTACACCGAGCGGATCACGAGTGAGACGAGACGCATTCTCGAACGTGGGATCGCCCGCGGTGACGTGAGCCCGGACACCGATGTCCGGGCCGCCACCACGCTGGTCGCCGCACCGCTCATCTTCCGGCTGATCGGGGAGCAGGACATGCCCGACGCCCGCTTCGTGGACAACCTGGTCGACCTCGTCGCCCGAGCCGTCGGCCCCGTCGGCTGAAGCGTTCCGCAGCGGCGGTCTCCAGCTTCACCTTTTCGTGCTGTCAGGCCTCTTGCCTCACTCCACCCTAATAACGATACTCCGAGTACCGATTTTCACCTCGTCACGGAGGACTCATGGACAGCGCCGTCACGACCCCCGCCCCCGCACTCGACAAGCCGCTGATGCACTACGGGAAGCGCACACTCGACCGCATCGCCCCGGGCGCGGCCCAGCCCGACTACCGGCTCCTGGACGTCTGCCCCCTCACCCCCCACATCGGCGCCGAGATCGAAGGTGTCGACCTCTCACTCCCGATCGGCGAGGAGCTCGCGGAGGAGATCAGGCAGGCCCTGCTGGAGTGGAAGGTGATCTTCTTCCGCGACCAGCACGCCTTCGACCCGCAGTCCCAGCTCGCGTTCTCCGCTCTGTGGGGGCAGCCGGAGCCGAACCCCTTCTTCCCCAAGGGCGACACCGTCGGAGTCTCCCGACTGGCCAAGGACGCCATGGCCATCGGCACGGAGAACATCTGGCACAGCGACCACTCGTTCATGGCCGCGCCGGCACTCGGCTCCGTACTGCGCGCCGTCGAGGTCCCGTCCGCGGGCGGCGACACCATGTGGGCGGACATGGCGGCCGCCTACGACAACCTCACCGACTCCATGAAGGAGCGGATCGCGGGGCTCACCGCCGTGCACGACTGGGTGCCGAGCTGGGGTGCACGGATGACCGAGAGTCAGATCGCGGCGCACCGCGAGAACCTGCCGGCCGTTGAGCACCCCGTGGTCGTACGCCACCCCCACACCGGCCGCAAGCTGCTGTACGTCAACGAGCCCTTCACCACCCGGATCGTCGGCCTGACGGATCCGGAGAGCCGCGAACTGCTCGACGAGCTCGTCCTCCAGGCCCGTATCCCCGAGTACCAGGTCCGGTTCCGCTGGCAGCCCGGCTCCGTCGCCGTTTGGGACAACATCGCCACGCAGCACTACGCGATCAACGACTACTTCCCGCAGCGCCGTGTCATGGAGCGCATCGCCATCGCCGGCGTCCCGCTCTCCTGAACGAGCTTCAGTCCCCTCCCCCTTCCCCCACCCAGTCTCCGCGGAGTCCTCGTGACCGACACCGATGTCGCACCCGCTGTGCCCGCCGGCACGCTGAAGGCGTCGAGCAGCACGCGACGCCGTGCCTGGACCGTCACCGCGCTGCTCGTCGTCTTCATGATGATCAATTTCGCCGACAAGTCCGTGCTCGGTCTGGCCGCGGAGGAGATCCGGAAGGACCTCGGCCTGTCCGCATCGGCCTTCGGAGTCGCCAGCAGCGCCTTCTTCCTGCTCTTCTCGATCTCCGGTGCCGCAGTCGGGCTGCTTGCGGACCGCATACGGCCCAAGTGGCTCCTCCTCGCCATGGCCGTCCTCTGGTCCGTCTCCCAGGCGCCGCTGGCGGTGGGCGGAGGGCTCGCGGTGCTCATCACCTCACGCGTTCTGCTCGGCGCCGCCGAGGGCCCCGCCTTCCCCGTCGCCCAACAGGCCACCCTGTCCTGGTTCCCCAACCACCGGCGCAACCTGCCCGGGGCCGTGATCGTCCTGGGCATCACGCTGGGAGTCCTGGTCGCCGCCCCCGTACTGACCTGGGTGATCCAGAATCACGGCTGGCGCTCGGCCGTCGCAGCGGTGGCGCTCGTCGGTGTCGCGTGGGTACTGCTGTGGATCCCTCTCGGCGGGGAGGGGCCGTACGCGGCCGAGTCGGACGCCACGGCCTCGGCCGGGTCCGGCGAAGGGCGGCGGGAAGGGGCGGCGGCGGGCGTGGGCGCCGACACGGGCTCGGCCCCGCGGAGGACGCCGTATCGGCGGATCCTCGCGACCCGAACCTGGATCGGTGCCACGGCCGCCTACTTCGGCACCTACTGGGTCATCGCCTTCGCTCTGGTCTGGCTCCCCTCGTACCTCCAGGACTCGCTGGGCTACTCCTCGGCCGGGTCCACCCAGGTGGTGATGCTGGTCTGGGGTCTGGGCGGCGTGGCGGTGCTCGGACAGGCGGGTCTGACCGGATGGTTGCTGCGCCGCGGGGCGCCGAGCCGGTGGGCACGCGGCGGAGTCGGCGGTGTTCTGCTGCTCATCGGCGCCGCGGCATGCCTCGCCCTGCCGGTGGCTCCGACCGGTGCCGTGACCGCTGTGCTCCTGGTAGCGGGATTCGGGCTGGCAGGAGCGATGAGCAGTGTGGCCGTCACCACTGTCACGGAACTGGCTCCGGCCGATCGCCGCGGCGGCGCCCTGGGCATCATGAACGCGGTGGTGACCACCGCCGGTCTGATCGCACCGACGCTCATCGGGCGCCTCGTGGACATCCATGGCACGGAGGGCTATCGGTACGCGGTCCTCATCACCGGCGCCGTGCTCCTGCTGAGCGGAGCCGCCGCCCTCACCTTGATCGACCCGGACCGGGACGCCCGCAGGCTGTCCGCCTGACCACGCGTGGGCCTGCCCCGCGGCAGCTCATGGAGCAGACGGAAATCCGGCCGCCGCCAAGGAGCCCCGCAAGCCCCTGACGCCGTGGCCACCGGCAACGCCGTCCTGGCGGGCCCCGACGAGGCCGTCGGCCCGCCCTTCCCTCCCCGACCTTCCGCAAGGATCGACATTGAACACCAGCGCCCTCGACACCTCCCTCCTCGACCGAGCCGTGGCCGACGTACGCGCCGAAGCCGCGTCCTGGTCCGCCACTCCGCTCTCCGAACGCATCGGCCTCCTGGAGCGGTTGCAGTCGCGCGCCGTCTCGCGTGCGGCCGAGATGGCCGGCGCGGGCAGCCGGGCCAAGGGGTACGGACCGGACTCCCCCTGGGCGGCCGAGGACTGGATGGGCGGTCCCTGGGCCCTGGTCCAGAACGCGGCGGCGTTGCTGCACGTCCTTCGGCGCATTGCCGCAGGCAGGGACCCGCTGGACGCCAGAAGCGTTCACGAGGAGAACGGTCGCACCAGGGTGGACGTCTTCCCCGCGACTCGCTGGGACACCCTGCTGCTCAACGGGTTCACGGCACAGGTGTGGATGCGCCCAGGCGTCACCGCGGAGCAGACGCGGGCTCGCGCCGCGGGCGAGTACCGGGGCAGGCAGGGAGACCCGGCCGTGGCGCTGGTACTCGGCGCCGGCAACGTCGCCGCCATCACCGCGCTCGACATCCTGCACAAGCTCTACGCCGAGGGCCAGGTCGTCGTCGCCAAGATGAACCCGGTCAACGCCTACCTGCGCCCCCATTTCGAGTACGTCTTCGCGGAGTTCGTCGAGCGGGGCTGGCTGCGCTTCGTCGACGGTGGCGCGGCCGAAGGCGCCTATCTCTGCCGCCATGGCGGCGTCGACGCCATTCATGTCACCGGCAGCGACCGCACCCACGACGCCATCGTCTGGGGCACCGACGAGCACGCCGGGCGACGCCGCCGTGAAGACCTCCCCCTGCTCGGCAAGCCCTTGAGCAGCGAGCTGGGCGGCGTCAGCCCATGCATCGTGGCGCCGGGGCCGTGGAGCGACGCCGACTTCCGTTTCCAGGCCGAGCACATCGTCACCAGCAAGATGAACAACTCCGGCCACAACTGCATAGCCAGCCAGATCCTGGTCCTGCCACGGGACTGGGACGGCTGCGAGCGACTGCTCGAGGAGATCCGGAAGGTGCTGCGCAAGCTGCCCGCGCGCGCCGACTACTACCCCGGCGCCGCCGACCGCCTCGCCTCCGTACGAGCAGCCCATCCGACGGCGGAGGCCCACGGCGACGACTGCCGATTGCTCGTGCCCGACATCACCGACCACGACGACGTCCTCATCACCGACGAAGTCTTCGGAAGCGCCCTGGGCGTCGTACGACTTCCCGGCCGGACTCCGGCCGAATTCCTGCGGCACGCCGTCGACTTCGCCAACGACAAACTGCCCGGCACTCTCGGCGCGACCCTGATCGTCCACCCGAGAACCGAGAAGGCTCACAGGGAGGCTGTACGCAACGCCCTTGCCGACCTGCGGTACGGCACTCTGGGGGTCAACTGCTGGTCCGGGGTCGGTTTCCTGCTCGGATACACCCCCTGGGGCGCCTTCCCGGGCCACACGCGCCAGGACATCGGCAGTGGCATCGGCTTCGTGCACAACGCGTTCATGCTCGAAGACATCGAGAAGACCGTGCTGCGCGCACCGTTCACGCCGGCCCCCCGCGGCCTGGTCAAGGGCGACCCGTCGCTCTCCCCGCGCCCCCCGTACTTCGTCACCCACCGCACGGCCCTGTCCACGGTAGAGCGCCTCACCCGCTTCACGGCGGCGCCGAGCCTGACGAAGCTGCCCGCTCTGTTCGCTGCCGCGCTGCGCGGCTGACGGCTGCCCCCGACCGTCAGTACCCACCCTTTATCCGCCGCATCTCCAAAGGAGACCTCATGCTCAATCTTGCAGCCCTGCTGGAGAACAGCGCCCGTGCCGTGCCCGACCGCACGGCGGTCGTGCTGGGCGTGCAGCGAATGACCTACGCGGAGTTGGACGCGGCTGCCCGCCGCGTGGCCAACCTGCTGCGTTCGCGGGGCATAGGCCCCGGCGACAAGGTCGCGCTGTCGTGCCCGAACGTCCCGTGGTTCCCGATCGTCTACTACGGCATCCTCAAGGCCGGCGCGGTGGTCGTCCCGCTCAACGTGCTGCTCAAGGGCCGTGAGATCGCCTACCACCTTGCCGATTCCCAGGCCAAGGCGTACTTCTGCTTCGAAGGCAGCGCCGAGCTCCCGCTCGGGCAGGAGGGCTGGTCCGGCTTCGGCGAGACGCCGGGGTGCGAGCACTTCTTCCTGATGACGGCCACCTCCGGGAACTCCCCGATCGAGGGTGCCGAGACCCTGTCGGCGGCGCTGGCCGGTCGGAGCGCGGACTTCGAGACGGTGACCACGGAGCCCGGCGACACCGCTGTCATCCTGTACACGTCCGGCACCACCGGCCGGCCGAAGGGCGCCGAACTCTCTCACTCCAACGTGATGTTGAACGTACTGACCTGCCACAAGCTGTTCGGCGAGGTCGAGCACGACGTGCACCTGATCGCGCTGCCCCTGTTTCACTCCTTCGGCCAGGTCGTGCAGATGAACGCCGGTCTCGCGGCGGGGGCGACTCTGGTGCTGTTGCCGCGTTTCGACGCCCAAGCGGCCCTCGCTCTCATGCAACGCCATGCTGTCACCTTCTTCGCGGGCGTCCCCACCATGTTCTGGGCCCTGCTCGAAGCGGACTCCTCCGACGTGGACCTGCCCCAGATCGCCGGGAACCTGCGCATGGCGGGGTCGGGAGGCTCCGCCCTCCCGGTGGAGATCCACCGCCGCTTCGCCGAGCGGTTCGGCGTCGAGATCCTGGAGGGGTACGGCCTCTCGGAGACCAGCCCGGCGGCCACCTTCGCGCCGCGGGGGGAGCCGGTGCGCCCCGGCTCCATCGGTCGCCCGGTCTGGGGCGTGGAGGTGGATCTGGTGGGCGAGGACTGGACACCGGTCCAGGGGGCCGACGCGGTCGGGGAGATCGCCATCCGCGGGCACAACGTCATGAAGGGCTACTTCAACCGGCCCGACGCGACTGCCGAGGTGATGCGCGACGGCTGGTTCCGCACCGGCGACCTGGCCCGTCGCGACGCCGACGGCTGGTTCTACATCGTCGACCGCGCCAAGGACATGATCATCCGTGGCGGCTTCAACGTGTACCCGCGCGAGATCGAGGAGGTACTGCTCACCCACCCCGCTGTGAGCATGGTGGCCGTGATCGGCCTGCCGGACGAGCGCCACGGTGAGGAGATCAAGGCCTGCGTGGTACTCACCCCGGGAGCGACGCTCTCCGAGGAGGAACTGATCCTCTGGTGCAAGGAGCGGATGGCGGGCTACAAGTACCCCCGTCTGGCGGAGTTCTTCGATGCCCTGCCCACCAACGCCACCGGCAAGATCCTTAAGCGCGAACTCCGGGAGACGGGCACGGCGGACGCCCGCGCCGTGGTCATGGAGGGACGGGCCGCGGAACTGCTGGACTCGAACTGAGGCCCTGGGTGCCGCCGGCACACGCCATGGTCGTCAGGGCGAGGCGGCGGACGGTGGGGGAGGCCGAGCGCGGCTATGAGGTAGATGTCGAGGTGGGAGACGGACCAGCCGGTGGTTGCTGACTCTCGGGCGCGGCGCATGCATGCGCCGGACGGACAGGTCAGCGCAAGTCGGCTCGCTCGTCCCCCACCAGCGCCGGTGAGGTCTGGTTGGCGGTGAGCGGGATCGCGATCATGAGGTGGTCGCCGTCCAGCTGGCGCACCTCGACCTGGACGGACTCCGCGACGCCAGCCTCGTTCAGAGCCTCGGCGACCTGCTGCAGGTATGGGCGGGCACGTCGGGTGCGCAGCTCGGCCTCGGCGATCGTCGCGGCACCGCGGTGCCGCAGCCCACGACGTAGGCGGCGCGGGGCAGCAGGGTCGTCGGCTTCTCTCCGCATGGGCCGGACCGGCCGGTTGTTGGGCGGCCCAGCGATCGCCGACAGCGCGAGGGCTCTGTCAGGTGAGGGGTTTCGTCACTGTTGCCACCGACCGCGCTGTCCCAGGGGCTGTCGGGGTGGTGGCCCGGGGTGGGCTCGTGCGCGGGGTCGGGCGTGTAGGCGCTGCAGAGAGGGCAATTCCTCCACTCCCCCACCGGGCACCGGCCGGGTGATGTAGAGCAGCGCGTACGCGCCGAAGCCGGCGCCGCCGCCGCTACGGAGCAGGGTGCCCCGCCCCGTACCGGCCTCGGTGCGAACCGTGCAGATCAGGTCGCAGCAGTCGCTCCCCGTCGCTCCGACCCCGCCGCTCTCGGTTGTGGTCTGTGGGGCCACTGGGTGGGATTCGTTCACCCCGATGGCAGGCGGCGTGTCCGGTGAGCGTGACCGGCCCCGTCCATGATCGTTGCCCGCAGTGACGGCGTCTGAGGGCGGCATCCCCGCCCCCTTCAGTCCAGGGCGCGTACGACGTCAGGTCGTCACGGGGAGGAATGACGAGTGGGTGGCTGGATCAGTGTCGGTCTAGGGGCTGCGGCAGCCCTGTGCCCGCTGCCGCACGGCGACATGGCCGTCGTCATGGACCACACCCCCACCAGTAGTCGCCTGGTGGTGTGTGCCCCGGACGTGTGGGTCGACATGGGCTACGGCGATGAGGCACCCGAAACCCCGCGCCCCACTTGCACATCGCCGCCCTCGCCGACGTCTCCACCCCCGACGTCGCGGCCGTCTCCACCGTCCCCGTCCCCGTCCCCGTCGGTCGCCGAGCCGGCGCCGCGCGGGGCGCCCGGACGCACACTCTCGGCTCCACCGGAAGCTGCCCCGGCGCCCGCCACACCGGCGCCCCCCGCTCCCGGCCCGGAGCCGACACCACCAGCAGACCCGGCGCCGAGCACCACCCCGCCCCCGGCGTCGTCGCGCCCGGCGCAAGCGTCTCAAGCCTTCCGGTGGGTGCCGCGCTCGCACTACACCGGCGGTCCGTCACGGCCGGCTCCGGCCAGGATCTCGATGACCATGTCCACGGTCGTGATCACCCTGCCGGCTGTTCTGGCCGCGGCCGCCCTGCGTCCGGGGTCACGTCGCCGCGCCCGTGGTTGACCGTCATCTCCCCCGGCGGGCCGGCGGGTCCGTGACCGGCCACCGCGTCTGCCCCGTCCTTCGTTCACATCGCTTCGCTTGTCCTGGAGTTGTGCAATGCCGGAATGGCTCGTCTACACCCTGGCCTCGGTCCTCGTCTGCGTTCTCGTCGTCACGGCGACCGTCGTGCGGCACCGCCGCGTAGCTGTCGACGAGGACACCTCCGAGACCCCGGACGTGCTGGAGTACATGGTCATGATGGTCGGCGTCGTCTACGCCATCGTGCTCGGTCTGGCGATCGCCGGCGTGTGGGAAGCCCGTAGTGCGGCCGAGGACACCGTCCAACGCGAGGCTCAGGCCCTGTACGAGATCGACCAACGTCTGGACGTCTACCCGGCCGCCTTCCGGACGCAGATCAAGGAACACATCGACGCCTACGCCCGACACGCCGTCACCACCGAATGGCCCGCTCTGAAGGACGGCACGCCCGTCGACGGCAAGGGCGCCGAACTGCTGGGCCGCATCCGGAGCGACATCGCTCACCGCACCCCCGCCGACGAACTCCAGGCCCAGGCCTACCAACCGCTCCTGGACCAAGTGGCGGCAGCGGACGACGCCCGTCACCAGCGCCTGGACACCTCCGGCACCACCCTGCCCGCCGCACTCTGGTTCGGCCTCGTCGCCGGCGCCCTGGTGACCCTCGGCCTGCTCTACACACTGCAGATCCGCCGCTCCGCGCGCGAACTGCTGCTGGCCACCACCTTCAGCGCCCTGGTGGTCTTCCTCCTCTTCCTCGTCTGGAGCTTCGACGCGCCACTCGGCCACTCCGGAACGGATTCCGCCCAGCCCCTGAGTAATCTGCTCACCACCGCAGCCTGATCACTTGGCTCCACCCGTGGTGGCACTGCAAGCGTGACGAAGGCTGAGGCCGTCTGCACCGCGAACCTCCGCGCCACCGGTCAGAGCCCGCCGTGCCACGGCCGAAGCGGACGCAGCCGGCTGCCGGCCTTGCCCTAGCCTCGTTCCCGCGGACGGGCCGGAGCCGAGGGCGAGGCCCGCGACCGGGGCCGTGGTCGCGGGCCCGCAGGCTCTCCGTCCTGCCGGAAGCCATTTCTGACGGTACGGAACCTGGCTCGGACGTGCAGCTCACCCGGGCTGAATGAGGGCCGTAAGGGCGAATCAGCCTGCCAGGCGCTGAGAAGCGCCCTGACTTGGCGCGAGCGGACCCCTCGTACCTAGACGGAAGAAGATCGCCAAAGAAGCTACGTCCGGTCGTCGAGGACGCCGCGAAGTACGGCGGGAAGATCGCCTTCGCCGTATGGGCACGCCGGGGCGCGTTCACGCACGACACCGGCCGGACTGCTCACTCCCCCGGCGTGCGGCGCAACGTCGTCCAGCGGCGCGGCGGTACGGAGGAGCGGGCCTACGCCGACAGCCGCGGCGGCCCCGGCTCTGGCGAGGAGGGCTTCGACGGAACTGAACAAGCGGGCCGATCGTGACGGCTATTCGTCATGGTCGTGTCCAGCGACGGCCATGGACTCTTCGACGCGGTCACCGGCGAGAAGATCGCCCGCGACCGGGACCCAGACCCCGACACCAGCACTCCGGACGCGTCGCCGGAGCTCACCTGCCCCGGGCTCGGCCCGATCGAGGGCACGCCGGTGCGTATCGCCGGGCTCTTCGGCGGCGGCCTGCACAGCACCACACCGGACGGCTGGACCCTGGACGTCGTCAGCCACGAGTGGCCCCACGACCGCGTCATCCTCTCCGCCGACGGCGGGTCCCACAGAGGCCCGGCGGGAGGGACGTGGTGGCACATCTTCCACTCCGAGTACTCAGAACTCCGCGCAGCCGGGTTCTCTCCCTCCGGCCTGACCCTGGCGGTCGCCACCAGCAGCGACCTCACCCTCTGGACCCGACCTGAGCTCCACTTTGACAACTGAGCGGACAGCAGGCGAAGGGGCGACAGATGGACCGGGTAGAACGCGCCGGGATGCCGGGAGGCCAGACCAGGGCCTGCGAACGAGCGGCGCTTCTCGACGGAGGCGAGTTCGTCGTACTGGACGGCAGCGTGCCCAGCCAGCAGCTTGCCTCGACAAGCCGAGGTGCCGGAGGGCACCCGGCATGGGAGCGCCTTTGGCACGGTGGATTCCGCAGATTTTGCGCCCAGACTCCCCGCCTTACGGCCCGGAAGGCATCCGACCGTCTGCAGAGCGGCGAAGTCGGCATGCGCCGCCACCAGCCGGTGTGAGGCGGGTTTCGCCCGCCCTCACACCGGCTTCGGAAGACCGCTAGGACTCCGGAGCCATGCCTCAGGTCTGGATCCCTAGCCTGAGCCTCAGCTGTGGGCCAGCGTGCGGTCGAGGAGGGGCAGCAGGCGGTCCCAATGGCGCTGCAGCGCGGCGGGGTTGAAGGCGTCGGTGTCGGACATGGTGAAGCCGTGGACGGTGCCGGGGTAGATCTCGGAGGTATAGCCCACACCCGCGGCGTCCAGGTCCTGGTTGAGCTCGCCGAGGGCCTGGGGCGTCATGTCGCCTTCGGCATGGCCGAGGTGGACCTGGGCCGTGAGCTTGGAGAGGCTGTCGGGGCCGTCGGCGCCCACGGGACCGTGGAATGCAGCGACGGCGGCCACCTGGCCGGGGTGAGCCACAGCGGTGCGCATCGCCAGGAGGCCGCCTATGCAGTAGCCGGTCACCGCGACCGGTCCGGTACTGACCTCGGGCTGGGTGGTGAGGAACCTGAGATAGGCGTCGGCGTCGCTGAGTGCTCGTTCGGCGGTGTGCGCCTCGATCATGGGCATCAGCTGGGCGAAGACCGCGGGCCGGACCTCTTCTCCGATGTGCTCGGGAAGTTCGATCACCGGTGCCGGGCCGTGCCGGTAGAAGAGGTTGGGGACGAGCACGTAGTACCCGTGCCCGGCCAGCTCGCGGGCCATCTCTCGCAGCACGGGCCGGATGCCGAAGCCGTCCGCGTACATCAGCACGCCTGGGTGCCGCTCGCCACGATCGGGGAAGGCGGCGAAAGCGTCGGCCTGGCCGTCCGTGGTGGGAATGTGCAACATCTTGGTGAGCATGAGTTCTCCTGTCGTGGTTGACGTGTCGAGCTGTGATCAACACGACAGGAGGCGGAGCCCGCGCAGCAGCGCCAGATCCTCGATTCGACAGCGGGCCAACACCCGCCCGTACGGCGCTCAGAGGAGCGCCGGGTCACCAATCCGTGTGTGGCGCAATGCCGTCCCGGTAGTCATCGCCGCACAACGTAGCCCACGGGCCAGGAACGACGCCAGCCTCCAGTCCATCGTCCCGGACCTGGCGTCGAGTTGCAGCGGCAGCGAAAGGACCTCGCGGTCGTCGCGGCGAGCGCCGGCGCGACGGGGCGGAGCCGGGGTTCGCGGCATCCGACAGACCGTCCGCTCGCGTCGGGGCCGAGTCGGCGTTGCCCGGCCCAACTGCACGGCGACAAGGGGCTAGAGCGTGTGGGGGCGACGGCGGTGTCGACGGAACAACAAGCGCGGTAGTGTGTGGGAAGCGTCGCGTGCCGGTGGCAGACCGTGTCAGGCATGGAGGCGCCGGATCGAAGGAGGCCGACGATGCATTCGTCGCACCCTTCGCTCTCGCGTGACTGAGCGCGAGACGACCAGGCTCGTCGCCTGGAGCCTAGAACTCCGTCGAGTGCACGGCCAGCTAAGGGAAGCGCTGTCCGTGACCCGCGCCTCCCTTGCCGACGGCACCCCCGGTGAGGCGGCCACCCGTGAACTGCTGCTGTATTGCCATGGCTTCTGCACAGCTCTCGACGGCCACCATCAGGGCGAGGACCGCACCCTGTTTCCGGCCATCGCAGCTGCGCATCCGGAGCTGCGACCCGTGCTCCGCTTGCTCGAGCAGGATCACTCGATGATTGCCCACCTGCTCGGCAGCCTCCGTGCCGCGGTCGACCGGGCCGCGCCGCCTGAGGAACTTGACCACCACCTCGAAGGCATCGCCGCGATCATGGAGAGCCACTTCCGCTACGAAGAGCGGCAACTGCTCACCGTGCTCGAAACCCTTGAGCTCGCAGCCGTACCCCGAGAGGTGCTGGGCCCGCTATGACCCCACGCTCCCAGCGAGGCTGACCTGTTGAGGTTCAGGCGGATCTCGGAACACGTCGGCGAGGGATCGATAGGGCCGCCTGGGGGCCCGTCCGCGCCGGCGCAAGGGACTCCTTCAGGTTCCATCAGGCAGCCGGGTAACGGCATGGCAGAGCGGGACCGGCACGCGCCGGCAGCGGCGGAGTCGCGGCCTGTGTGCCGAGTCCATGTGTCCGGTGTACCAGCGTGTCCCGGTGTACCAGCCGCCGGCGAAGCGTCACGGAGTGCCGAGATCCTCGCCCACTGGGCGTCAGTCAACGACACACATCAACCAAGGTCCGATCGAGGAGGTCGGGAAGCTGCGAAGTGCCGGGCCGGGGGATTCTTGGCGCGCCGGCCCTGGTAGACAGTGACTGGTGGGTACCCAGGAGCGCGAACGTAAGGTGTACCGGCCGCTGCGGCGGGCCGGACTCGAGGTGATCCCGGACGCCGTGCCGGACAGCACGATGCCGTTCGTCTACGGATACCGTGCCGAGGACATCGTCGGCGGCTTCTCCCATCCGTACGAGACCCCACGGCTCGTCGAGCGTCTCAACGAGGACTGGTACGACCTCGCGGTCTCATCGGGTCTTCTCGACAACCGGCGCGAGTTCCTCGTCCTGCTTCCGCAGGGCATCCGCACGCACCGGGCCTTCATGCACAGCAGCCGTCGTGCCGCACCGGCGGCCTGGACCCGGGTCCGGCTCCTGGACCGCTGGGACATCATGGGGCGGGGCGCGGCTTCGGCGTTCCTCGGCATCCACGCGGGCCACCCGGGCTTCGGCATGATGGCGCTCGACAGCAGTGTGTTCATCGGTTGCTCGACGGGTGAGAGGGGCGTCGACGTGATCGCGGTGCGCCACCCGGACCGCTCGGAGAACATCCTGCGGGAGCTGGAATGGTTCGCGTCGTCGAGGGACAGGCCCTACACCGACCGCGCGTTGCAGGAGCGGATCGCCGTCTGGCTCGCGGGCCGCGCACCGAGTGCTGCCAGACGTTCAGACCGATGACCACGCGGGCCCCAGTGGTGGAGGCCGGCAAGGTTGTTGCTGTCCATCTGATCATGTGACTGCTCCATTACCGACTCGTTCGGGGTGTCGGACCACCACCCGTACGCCCCGGAGCCCGCGCGCGCCCGGGCCTTGCGCCATCCGTGGCGCGTCGGGACGGGCGGTCAGGGTGTCGGCATGTAGCGGCTGAGGAGCGCGTCGAGGCCCAGGGTCAATTGTTCCTCGCCGCCGCGGACCGTCAGGGCAGGGCCGAGCGAGCGCAGCCGGGGGAAGTCCTTGACCGGAAGCCGGTGCAGGCCGAACCGGAAGGCCGGATCGGATTCGTCGGGGTTGTCCACGACCTCGCGCAGTTCGATGACGATGTAGCCGAGAACCCAGGAGATGAATGCTCGGTACACCTTCAGCGTCGTCTCCTCGTCCAGCCCCGCCGCGCCCAGGAGGTCGAGCAGACGTTCGTGGGCGCGCAGCAATGCCGGAGGCCTGCGGGTCAGGGGCACGATGAACGGACGCGTGGCCACCAGCGGAATGACGTGGGGGTGGGCGAGGGCCACCTTGTACATCGCCCGCGCTATGCAGAGGAGCGCCTCGCGCCAAGGAAGCGCGGTCGCGCCCGGCCGGACGTCCGGTGACGAGGACGGGCCGACGGACGGGGCGCCCTCCAGCGCCTGCTCCACCTCGATGAACAGGCTCTCGACCAGGCCGTCGAGAAGATCGTCCTTGCTGGGCGTGTACCGGTAGATGGCCATGGTCTCCACGCCGAGCTCGTCGGCCACCCGGCGCATGTTCAGGGCGGGCAGCCCCTCGTGATCCACCACGTGGAGCGCCGCTTCGAGCACGCGCTCCCGGCTGAGCCGACTACGCGCTGCCATGGCCGCACCTCCCTGGGTTCCGGCCCGGGCCGACCCGCGCTTGACGGCGGCATAGGACAGGTGGAGCCTGTACATATACAGCATAAACGGACGCCGTACGTGGACGCCCTCCCCATGGCGCCGTCTCGGCGCCATGCCCCGTGATCATCCGAGTAAGTGAGTGGTCGCGATGCGACACACGAGTACACACCCCCGGACACACGTTCTGCCTCCGACCGGCCCCTGCCCGGTCCCGCTGGCGCCCGAAGCGCTGGCCCAGATCTATGCCGAGTACCTGGACCTGACGGCCGCGCATCGACTGCCGGCCGGCACCACGTTCGAGCAGTACTACTTCAGCTGGCGCGCCTCCCGGCGAGGAGAAAGGCTCGTCGGCCTCGACGACGGCGCCGCACGAGCCGAGTCGGTCGCCGGACGGCGCCTGATCACCCGGCCCGACAAGAAGCTCAAGGGGGTCATCCGCACCCTCGTGCTTCTGGTCGACTTCCCCGACAAGCCGCATGATCCGAGCCACCGCCCGGGTCACTACGAGCAGCTGTTGTTCAGTACGAACTCCCTGCCGACCGGCAGCATGCGCGAGTACTACCGCACGGTGAGCGGCTTCCAGTCGCTGGGCGAAGGCGGCATCGACGTCCAGGGCCAGGTCCACGGCTGGTTCCGGCTTCCGCGACCGCTCTCGTTCTACGCCGACGGCAACTCCGGTATGGGCTTTTTCCCTCGCAACGCGCAGGGCATGGCCCGGGACGCGGTGAAGCTGGCCAAGGAGGAAGGCGTGGACTTCACGCCCTTCGACGTGCTGGAGGAGAACATGGTCACGGCCCTGTTCATCGTCCACGCGGGGCCCGGAGCCGAGAAGACGAAGAGCGCCGACGACATCTGGAGCCTCAAGTGGGGCGTGCCGGGAGGCATCCCGGTCGGCCCGGGCCTGAAGGTGGAGACGTTCCTCACCGTGCCGGAGGACTGCGCCATGGGCGTCTGCGCACACGAGTGGGGACACCTGGCGGCGCGTTACGCCGACTACTACGACACGGGCGAACTGGACGCGACCAGGTCCAACGGCCTCGGCAACTACTGCCTGATGGCGTCGGGTTCCTGGGGCAACTCCGGGCTCACACCGGTGTTCCCCAACGGCATGCTGCGGATGTTCCACGGCTGGGCCGCTCCGAAGCGCATCAGGAGGACCACGAAGGACGTGGTGCTGACGCCGGCCGCGAACGGCGGCGAACTGCTCTTCATCCAGAACGAGGACAGGATGACGGAGATGCAGTACATCCTCGTCGAGTACCGGCGGCGCCGGGGGCAGGACGCCTTCCTGCCGGACGAGGGCATCGCGGTCTACACGGTCGACGAGGCGATCCCCGATGTGAACGACGAGGACCGTCTTGCGATCGAGCTGCTGCAGGCCGACGGCAGACGCGATCTGGGCGCGATCTTCGGCCTCGGCAACCGGGGAGACTCCACCGACCTGTACCCCTCCCTGGGGAACAGGATCCTCGGCGAGGCGACGAACCCGGCGCTCAACCTGCCCGACGGGACATGGTCCGGCGTCACCATCGAAGTCGAGGGCAACCCCGGCGACGACGAGATGGCCGTCGACATCCACATGGAGTGAGCTGCGACAAGGAGGACCACGGTGAGCACCACCGTCGTTCGCATCGCCGACCTGCTGGAGGATGCGCCCACGGCCTCCGGTACTCCCCCGCCGCTCCCCTCACCGGCCTCCGACGCCGCACCGCCGGCCGACCGTCCCGCGCTCACCGTGACCGTGGTCTGGGGCGGCCTCGCGGACGTTCCCGCCGATCTGCATGTCACCGGGCACTACCAGGCGGTGGCGCCCTCGGCCGCGGAACTCGCCCTGGACCGCGCCATCTCGGGCGGGCAGCGCCGGCTGATCACCGAGCACACCAGACTCGGCTGGATCGACGGCCAGTTGGGAGAGGTCACGTATTTCCCCTGCAAGGGCGGCACGGTCCGCTCCGCCGCCGTCGTCGGCATGGGCCCGATGGGCACCCTGACGGAACGCCGCGCCGTCCAGATGTACACCTCCCTGCTCGGCGAGGTCATCGGGCTCGGCCACGTGCAGACCTTCGCGACGGTGCTCATCGGCTCGGGTACGGGCAATCTGCCCATCACCCAGGCGGCGCGGGCCCTCGTACACGGCTTCGGCAGCGCGCTGCGCTCGCCGGGGCCGTCGGCGGCGGCGTCCCGGCTCACCGAGGTTCTCGTCGTGGAGGTCGACCGCCTGCGGGCCGAGCAGCTCGTACGGGCGCTGAACGAGGTGGCCGGGAAACAGACGTCGCTGCGGATCGGTCCGCAGCTGCGTGAGGAGAGCAGCGGCGGCCTGTCGCCGCAGTCCGCGGGGGTGTACGCGCTCACGGCGCTGACCGAGCTCGCAGGCCGGTCGCGCACGGCTGCCGAGGGGGCCGGGCCCCCGGAAGGACCGGCACCACAGGCGGCGGGTGGCCTTCTCCGCGAGGTACTGTCCGGCCTCGAACCCGCCGTCCGAAGCCTGGTCCTGGAACAGCTGACCCGGTTCGCCGATGTCGACCGTACCGACCTGTCCTTGAGGGTGCGCCGGACCATGGACTCCCTGGACGCCGCCGTGCCCGTGAGGGTGTCGGTTCTGTCGGGCGTCGGCGGACTGCGCTGGGCGGCGCTGACCGAGCGGGCCACCGTACCGGAACGGCTGGTCCCGGTGGACGTCGACCTGCTGCGGCAGCTCGTGGACCGGTTGACCGAACCGAACGCCGAGGACGCGAGGGACCTGCCGGACCTGTTGTCCCGGTTCGTGGTGCCGCCGGACTTCCAGCGGCTCCTCACGGACGAGGTGACCGTCCTGATGGAGTTGGACCAGGAAACGGCCCTCGTTCCCTGGGAGTTCCTGGCCGACGTCAAACAGCGCAGCGGCGAGGAGAGCGCCCCGCTGGCCGTGCGCACTCCGCTCTCCCGGCAGCTGCGCACCCCCTACTCCCGGGTGATCACCGAGGAGGCGGCGGTGGGTCCGCTGAAGGCCCTGGTGATCGGGGACCCGGGCGATCCGGAGAAGGGCTTCCAGCTGCCTGGGGCCCGCAGCGAGGCCCTGGCCGTCGCCACCCGGCTCAGCAGCCTGGGAGTCGACGTCACGCTGTTCGTCGGCGCGGCGAACTCCACCCGGCAGCCGGGCGTCGCGCCCGCGACCCGCCTGGACGTCCTGCGCGTCCTGCTGGCGGGCGGCCACCACATCGTCCACTACTGCGGCCACAGCTCCCTCGACGCCTCCGACTCCGGAGTGCGGTCCGGGTGGGTCTTCGCGGACGGCCTGCTCACCGCCCAGGAGCTGGTCCAGCTCGAACGCCCCCCGCGGATCGTCGTCGCCAACGCCTGCTACACCTCCCGCCTCGGAGGCGGCGGTCCCCAGGCCGCGCTCGTGCCGAGTCTCGCCGACGAATTCCTGCGCGTGGGCGTCGCGCACTACGTCGGAGCGGGCTGGCGCATCCCCGACGGCCAGGGGACCTCGTTCTCCGAGACGTTCTACACGCACCTGCTCGGGACCGGACCGGGAGAGCCCGAGCACACCGTCGGCGCCGCGGTCCACAAGGCGCGCAGAGCGCTGTACGGCGGGCTCGAGGGTGAGTCGACGGAGTCCGTGCCGGATCAGCGGAAGAGCACCTGGGCCGCGTATCAGCACTACGGCGACCCGACCGACCCGTTCACCAGGCCGGGGGGCGACTAGGAAGGCCCGCTCATGACCAGGCTCCCGATGACCGACATCGTCGTCCTCCTCCCTGGCATCACCGGAAGCGTGCTCACCAAGGACGGCAAGGACGTGTGGGCCCCCTCGATGACCGCCGTACTCGGAGCGCTCAGAACGCTGGGCCGCTCCCTGGACGCGATCGAGCTGGAGGACGACGACTGGCATGCGGACGACCTCGGTGACGGCGTCGTCGCCGAACGGCTGGTGCCCGACCTGCACACGCTGCCCGGCCTGTGGAAGATCGACGGCTACACCCAGATCGAACGCTTTCTTACGGACCGGTTCGACATCACGGAGGGCGAGAACTACTTCCCGTTCCCCTACGACTGGCGGCGCGACAACCGGGCTTCCGCTCGCCGGCTGAGGGACCTCAGCCGGCGCTGGCTGGAGGACTGGCGCCGATCCAGCGGCAACGACGACGCCCAGCTCGTCCTGATCGGCCATTCCATGGGCGGTCTCGTCGCCCGCTACTTCGTCGAGGCACTGGGCGGCTGGAAGGACACCAGGGCCGTCGTCACCTTCGGCACGCCCTACTACGGATCGCTCAACGCCGTCGAGTTCCTGGCCAACGGCTTCACCAAACGGATCGGCCCCTTCGAGCACGACCTCACCCGGATGCTCCGCTCCCTCACCGCCATGCACCAGCTCGTACCCGTGTACAAGTGCGTGTACGGGCCGGACGGTGCGGCGCCCCTCACCCCGGTCAAGGCCGGGCTGCCCGGCTGGCAGCCGCAGTGGACCTCCCATCTGACCGACTTCTTCGGCGAGATGGAGACGGCGGCCGCCGCCAATCGGCAGGACCCGGCCTGGGAGTCCCACCAGGTGGTCTACCACCCGATCGTCGGCATGGACCAGCCCACCCGGCAGTCGGCGCGGTTGGTGAACGGGAAGGTGGAGACCCTGCTGACGCGCGAGGACCGCGACGAGAGCGGTGACGGCACCGTGCCCAAGCTGTCCGCCGCACTCTCGGGCACCGAGGACGCCCGTACCTTCGTCCCGCAGCTGCATGCGAGCCTGCAGAACCGGGACGCGATGCTCGACCATCTCAAGGGCGTCCTCCAGTCGCTCCACGATGTGCGCATCGACGACCTGCGGCGTGGGGTGACCTCCTGGTTCAGCTACCTCGGCGACGACCTCTACCTGACCGGCGAACCCGTGGTCTGTGAGATAGGCGCCCACAGCGCCCTCGGCGAGGGCCAACTGCCGGAGGTGCGGGCGCGGCTGGCCGTGACCGACCGGCTCACCGGGCAGCAGGTCTGCGACCGTGCCGTCACCGTGGCTCGGCAGCGCCGGAGGTTCAGTTTGGATCCGCTGCCCGCCGGCACGTACGACCTGCTCGTCGGCGCGACCCCGGACACCGCGTCCCTGTCCGAGGTGTTCGTGGTCGCCGAACCGGACGGCGCCGACGGCGGCTGAGGCCCCGGGCCGGCAAGGACAGCGGGAGGCGACACGATGAACTCCAACGGCAGCGAACCGCCCCCGTACGGGTTCATTGCCAATGAACTCGTCGAGGGTCGCGCCGTGCCCTTCCTCGGCGCAGCCGCGTCCTACGCCGGGGTGCCCGACGACGAACCCTGTCGGCTGCCCGGCGGCCAGGGACTCGCGGCGCGCCTGATCGACCTCTGGAAGGGTTACCCCGGCACCCCCAGCGACCCGCTCACCCAGGTCACCCAGTACTACGAGGAATGCGTGGCGAGCCACACCGACCTGTGCCGCTGCTTCCGTCAGGTGTTCTACGAGGAGCAGCGCGAACAACCCCCGCCGCCGACCGCCAGGCTGCTGGCCGCCATCCGGCCGCCCACCGACCGACCCTTCGTGGTCATCACCACCAATTACGACTGCCAGGTGGAGAAGGCACTCGACCAGGCCGATCGTGCGTACGCGGTGGTCATCCAGGACTCGATGCCCTGGAGTCCTCACAACCTCAGGGTCCGCGAGAGCGGCAGCGAGCGCTTCGAGGGAGTGCAGAGCCAGGATCTGATGCTCGAGGACTACGCCGGGACCACGCTGATCTACAAGCTGCACGGCGGCTTCGGCGAAGGACTGGACGACGACGTCGACACCCTGGTGGTGACCGAGGGCGACTACATCCGGTTCGTCGCCTCGCTCGCCTCCCTGAGCGTGCCGCCGAGCGCCATCGCCACGCACATCCTCAACGACCGGCGGATGCTCTTCCTCGGCTACTCCATGGCCGACTGGAACATGCGGGTGATCCTCTACCAGCTCGCCCAGCGCCGCCCCAACCAGAAGGGCGTGCCGCGGTCCTGGGGTGTGCGCCGGAACGTCTCCGTCATCGAGCGGAGGTTCTGGGACAAGCGCGACGTCGAACTGTACGACATGGACCTCGCCGAATTCGTGGCCCACCTGCACGAGGCGATCGGAGCGGCGGTATGACCACCACCACCATGGTCACCGACCACGCGGCCTTCGACAGCAATCCCTACGTGGGTCTGCGGCCCTTCACCGGACAGGACCAGCACCTGTTCTTCGGCCGCGAACGCGAGGCCGAGATGCTGTTCAACCTCGTCTACTCGACGCCCCTCACCCTGGTGTTCGCGCCGAGCGGCGTAGGCAAGTCCTCGTTGCTGCAGGCCGGTCTGATCCCCCTGCTCGACCAGGCGGACGACTTCGACATCGCCTATGTCGACACCTGGCGGCCTCCGGTCGCCGAGCAACTGGCCGAGGTGATCGCCGAGCACTTCCCGGCACCGGAGCACGGAACGTCGTGGTGCGAGGGCCTGAGAGCCCATGCCGTCGAGACCGGCCGTTGCCCGGTGCTGATCCTCGATCAGTTCGAGGAAGCGCTGCGTCTGCGCTCAGGGCTCGACGCGGTGTGGGAAGAGCTCGCCGTCATCGGCACCCACCCGCGCAGCGGTGCACGAGTGGTGCTCGGGATCCGGGAGGACCACTTGGCAGAACTCGACGAACTCCTGCGGCGGGTCCCCCTGCTGATCGAGCATGGCATGAGGCTGGGACCGCTGAGCGGGAAGAGCATGCAACGTGCGTTCCACGGCCCGTTGAACGTCCTGGATCCTCCCTTCCAAGCCGATCCCGAGCTGTTCCCCCAGCTGGTGTCCGACCTGGATCCGGAGCCGCAGGGCGGGACGAAAGGCCATGTCGAACCCGGCTATTTCCAGGTGGTCTGCCAGCACCTGTGGCAGCTCGACCGGGACCGCCCCGACCGTACGCTCAGCTTCGCCACGTACGAACGCGAGGGCCGGGCTCCCGAGGTCCTGCGGTCGTACGTACGGGGCAAACTTGATGACTCACTGCCGGCCGACCACCTGGAGGTGCTCTACGCGATCGCCCGCTACCTGGTCACCCCCACCGGATCGAAGATCCCGCTCGGCGTCGACGACCTCACGGGAATGGTGACCGCCCAGGACTTCACCCCGCAGGCGCGCAGGAACTTCGGACTGGCGGACGACGAGCAGCAGTGGCCGTTCGAGGGGGAGCGGCTGCACGGTCTGTTGTCCGACGTGCTCGAAGGGCTCTGCCGGAGCAGCGTGCTCATCCTGCGACGCGTCGCGTACGGCACGGTGCCCCGGTACGAACTCTTCCACGACCTGCTCGGTCCGATCCTGCGCAAGTGGCGGGAGCGGCGGCGGTCCCAGGCGGAGCGGGACCTCGCACGGCTGGCCGCACCGGTCCAGACCGCCAGGGCGTCGCTGGCCACCGCGAGCGAGCGATGGGACACGGCCGACGTGGAGGGACGTCGCGACGTCGTCCGAGAACTGGGCGAGGTTCTGCTCCAGTCGACGGTCCTGAAGCAGGAGGCCATGTCCAGCGACGCGCGCAACCTGCTGGAGGACCTGAGGAAACACGGAGACCACTGGAAAGTGCGGCTGGAAGCCGGGCGGGCCCTCGGCCAGCCCTACGGCCCCCAGACCCCGTCCTGGCGCCGGGCCCTGTCGGCACTCGCCGGTTACGCCGTGCTCAGCGCGGCCGGCGTCGGTCTCCTCGCCTTCGGGGCCCGGATCCCCGTCGAAGCCACCACCGACCTGGAGGTGTCGTTGCCGGGCTTCCCCACCTTCGTCCTCGGCTGCATCGCGCTGATCTGGACCCTGGTGTACTTCGCCGAGGGCGCTGCGGAGCGTCTTTACTCCCGGCACAGCCACTGGAGCATCCTGCTGAACGCACCGTTCGAACCCTATTACCAGGGAATCGGCTGGTTCGAACGCTCCTCCGGCTGGCCGTTCAACATCATCCTGAGCGTGGTACCCGCGGTGGTACTCGCCCCACTGCTCGCCGAGGTGGCCGTGTCGTACCTGTTCTGGCTGATCGTGCTGGCCTGCCTGTTCACGGGGATCAGCCTCCTGGCGTACAACCGGGCCGTCGTCCTCATCTGAGCCCGTCGCGCAGCCCCCACGGAGCCCCGTACGCGCCGAGCAGGTCAAGGAACGGCTGGGGCGGCAGCGCCTCGGGGCCGAGGACGCCGCTTGCCTTCCACGTACGGTCCGCGATCAGCTCCAAGGCGATCACCGGGTTGATGGCGGTCTGCCAGACCACTGCCTGGGAACCGTACTCGCGCATCGTCCACTCGTTGTCGACGACGTGGTACAGGTAGACCTCCCGCGCCGTGCCGTCCTTGGTTCCCTTGACCCAGGTACCCGCGCAGGTCTTGCCCTTCATGCGGTCGCCCAGCGTTGCCGGGTCAGGCAGACAGGCGGCGACCACGTCGCGCGGGGAGACCTGGACCGGCCCGTCCGCGCCGGGGACGCTGACCTTGGCCGTGGAGTCGAGCCCCAGGTCGCGGAGGGTCTTCAGTTTGGCGATGAAGTCGTCGCCGAGGCCGTACTTGAACGTCACCCGATGCGCGTCCAGCCAGCGGGGCATGAGCAGGACCTCTTCGTGCTCGACGTTCACGCACTCCACCGGGCCGATGCCCTCGGGGAAGTCGAAGACCTCCGGCTCACTGAAGGGAGCCGTGGTGAACCAGCCGCGGCCCTTCTCGTAGACGACGGGCGGGTTGAGGCACTCCTCGATGGTGGTCCAGATGTTGAAGGAGGGCGCGAAGTCGTAGCCCTCCACGGTGAGGTTCGCGCCGTCGCGGACGCCGATCTCCTCGATCTCGTCGAAGAGTTCATCGGCCGCGTACCGGGCGAACACGTCCGACAGGCCCGGCTCCACACCCATGCCGACCAGGGCAAGGCGGTCGACGTTCTCCCAGGCCTCGGCCAGGGCGAACTGCTCGTCGCCGAGCTTGACCCCGCACTGCTCGTAGGGGGCGGTCGGGTGCGGCACGGACAGCGACATCGCCATGTCGACGTAGTGCGCGCCCGCGGCCAGCGCCGCGTTGAACAGCGGCATCACGAACCTGGGGTCGGTGGCGTTCAGCAGCACGTCGCAGCTTTCCTCGACGAGGAGACGACGGACCGCCGCCTCGTCGGAGGCGTCCAGGCGGTGCGCGCTGAACCGGCCCCCTTGGTCGTCCAGCGCGGCCACGGCAGCCTCCGCACGGGCCGGGTCGTAGTCGGCGACGACCATGTGGGTCAGAAAGTCACGGCGGGCCGCGATACGGGTGACGGCGGTTCCGACGCCGCCCGCACCCACGAGAAGTACACGCATGTCACACACCATTTCGTCGAGACGGTCCCGGCGAACACCCGGGAACACCTGGATGCAACACGATCCCGACAGTTAAGGTCTACGCCGTTGGCATAAGGGGCGACGAGGCGACGAGGTGGTGGAGCGATGCCGAAGAAGGTGGTTGCGGAGGCGGAACGGCGCAGGCGACGGCCGACCCGGCAGGGCACCGTGCTGTCGGAGAAGCTGATCGTGCAGACGGCGTTGCGGATGCTGCGCGAGCACGGGAGTGCCGGACTGACCGCACGCCGGCTTGGCGCCGCTCTCGGCGCCGACCCGAGCACCCTGTACCGGTACTTCGCCGGCCTGGACGGCCTGACCCGGGCCATCGGCGAGGAGCTGATGGGGCGGGCCCTGGACAGCTGGACAGCCACTGGGCATTGGCGCGCCGACCTGCGTTCCCTGGGCCTGGCCATCCATGCCTCCTACCTCGCCCACCCCCAGGCCGCCCTGCTGACCGCCAGCCGCGTCACCGGCCGCCCCCGGGAGATCGAGGTGGACGAGACGATCCTCGGCATCCTGCGCGGCGCGGGCTTCGGCGACGCGGAGTCTGTCGGCGTGTACCACGCCTTCATCGACCTGGCTCTGGCCTTCGCCTCCCTGGACGCGGGCGCGCTGGCCATCAAGGACGAGGTCAGGGAGGCGGACGAGGACATGTGGACCTCCACCTATGCCCGGCTGCCCTCCGAGACCCATCCGCACATCGCCGCCACGTCGCACTTGCTGGCGGACCGGATGAATCACAGCGCCTATCCGGTCGTGCTGGACACTCTCCTGAACAGGGCGGAGGCACAGCTGACCGCCGCGCGGAACGATGCCACCGGCACCGAGTGAGAGACACTTCAGCTCGAGTTGCCGCGCCTGCCCTCGGTGCGCGGTCGGGCCCGCCGCGATGCACGCGACGGGCCCGACTCCTTCGTGGCCGAGGCGGGATTCGAACCCGCGACCTCTGGGTTATGAGCCCAGCGAGCTACCGACCTGCTCCACCCGGCGACCTCCACCGTAGAACGCCGACGCGCCCCCGCGCGAAGGGTTTTCGTCCGTGTGGCGATGCCTTCGGGTTGCCGTCCGGGTTGTCAGCTGGCGTGCGGCCAGGAGCGCAGCAGCGCGGTGATCTTGTCGGCGGTGCAGTTGGGGTCGAGGAGCAGGTCTTTGAGGGCTATGGCGTCGTTGCGGGAGGGCTTGACCGCGATGCCTGAGGCTTCCAGGTACATGACGCCGGTGGCGGCGGCAACGGCCATGTTGGAGCGCTCCAGCCAGCGGCACCGGCCCAGGGTGTGGACGAGTGCTGCGGCCTTGGCATAGGGGCCGTCGTAGACAGACTGCTCGAAGAGCTCGGCCCGGTGGCGCGCGACTGCGGCGACGGGGACGCCGTAGTCGTCGGGCGCGGGATCGTCCGCTCCTGCCACCTCGGCGACTTGCAGGATCCAGGGAACGTCGATGTGCAGTTCCATCAGGCGGCGCGCGACCCAGAGGGCGCCTGCTGCGCGGTCTCGGCCTCGTCGAAGACGTCCTGGTGCTCGGCGAGGAAACGGGCAGCCGCATCCACTGCGCGGGCGCGCAGACCGCTCGCGTCGTCCTGCACCAGGCGAGCGAGGTAGTCCCCGATGCTCAGGCCCAGGTCGGCAGCGCGCTTCTTCGCGAGTTCCGCGACGTCCTGATCCACTCGTGCGCCAAGCTGTGTCTTCGCCATGGACGCATGGTAACAGCTGTTACCAAGGGGGGGTACACCCAACGCGGATGCCAATCAGGAGCGAGAGGTCTACGTCTCAGGTCAGTTGCGTCGGCCGCGTGGAAGGATGAGCGCATGTGGTTACGACTGCCGTTCGGGGACGGGTTGAGGGCCGAGCTGGGATCACCAAGGCGCTCTCGCAGACTGGGCAGCAGTCCTCGATCGCGCGTGTGGCGCGTCGAGTTGCCAGAGGCGACGGCGGTGGTGAAAGAGATCGTCGACGGTCCTGATGCCGACGAGCGATACGCCCGTGAGGTGGCCGCCCTGCGGCTCGCCGCCCGAGCTGAAAATCCCGTGGTGCCCGCGTTGCTGGCCACCGATCCCGGCAAACGGGTCCTGGTCCTTGAGCATCTGGATCACCGACGCCCGGCCGGCGACTGGATCGTCGACTACGCAATCGCGTTGGCACGGCTGCATGCCACCGCCCGCCCGGAGGACGTTGGGGTACTGCCCCGGTGGCAGGGCCCGAACCGGGCCGATGTCGAGTCGTTCCTGCGACTGGCCGAGGCCCTGGAGGCGCCTGTCGCCTCGGGTGTGTCCGGCGAACTCGAGGACCTGGTGAATCGGCTCGGCCAGGCATCCGGGCATGCCCTTCTCCACGGGGATCCCTGTCCCGGTAACGACCTCCACACCGCCGCGGGGATCAGATTCATCGACTTCGAGCAAGCGTCGCTGGGCAGCGGCTTGATGGAGCTCGCCTACCTGCGCATCGGATTTCCCACCTGCTGGTGTGTCACCGCAGCGTCGGAGCAACTGCTGGAACGGGCGGAGAGCGCATACCGCAACGAGTGGCGCACACTGACCGGCTCCGAAGCCCAGGACGGGCTCGCTGACGCGTGCACCGGCTGGCTGCTCCGCGGCGACGCGCTGGTCGAGCGGGCTCGCCGTGAAAGTACTGATCACCTTGCCCGGATTCCGCACCGGGACTGGACATGGGGCACAGCGACCGCCCGACAACGGCTCGTCCACCGGCTCGGGGTCGTCAGCCGTATGACGGCCGACCACACCTCTCTCAGCGGCGTGAGCAGCCTCAGCGCCGCCATGCGCCAACGTATGCTCGCCCGCTGGCCCGCGCTTCAGCCCATCACAACAAAGCGACCTTAGAGGTCGGCGCCCCAGAACTTCGCACGCGGGCCGCCCCACTGCGGGGAGCGGGACGGGCCGCCTCGCCGACCCCCATCACGCGGCTCGACCACACTCCGCCGGGCCCGGTCAAGCCGCGTGACCGGGTCCGCTGAGTCGCTCGTACGATACGACCATGGGTTACGACGTACACATCACGCGGCGCGAGTTCTTCTGGGACGAGGAGGGCGAGGCGATCGGGGCGGACGAGTGGACCGCGCTGGTCGAGGCCGATCCCGATCTGGAGATGGCCGGGGCGGCCGAGGCCACGACCGGGGACGGCGCGGGGCTGCGGTACGAGAATCCGCTGCTGGCGCGGATGGCGACGCATCCCGACGCCGGCTCCGAGGGCGCCTGGCTGGACCTGCGGGACGGCGTGGTCACCGCCAAGAACCCGGACGACGCGCTGCTGGCCAAGATGAAAGCCGTCGCCGCCCTGCTCGGTGCGAAGGTGCAGGGCGACGACGGCGAGGACTACCCGCTCTAGGCGGTCAGAGCGGCGACGTACACGGCGATGCTCTCCGAGGCGTCGCCGTGGAACCGCTTGAGCACCCGCTGCACGGGCCAGACGACCGAACCGTCGGGCAGGTGGAGCTCCACGTTGATCTCGCCCTGCGGGTCGGCGTCGTCGACGACCCACGCACCGCCCGCGGTGCGGCGGATCAGCTCGCCCACGTACGCGCCGGTGGCGAACAACCGGGCGCCGGTGTCCTCGGCGAGCAGACCGCCCGGGACGGGGGTGCCGGACACCGCCGACTCCGTCAGGAACCGCTCGATCTCACGGGCACTGGCCGGAGTGAAGTCCACCTGGTAGCCGGAGCTGCTGAGCGCCGTGGCGATCCACTCGGAGTAGACCTGAATGTCGTGGGCCAGTCCCTGTCCGGGCATTTCTTTCGTCCTTGCGATGTCATGGTGCTGATGGCTGGTGGAGTGTAACCACGGACGGCGGGGCGGCCGGTCCCTCCCGGTACGGGGCCGGGCTGACGCTCAGCTCACCGGCGAAGGGGCGGTCGAGGACGAAGACCAGGAGGAGGCTGAAGCCGATGAGGGCGG